>DATCGH010000159.1:0-7629 GCA_036509055.1 Caldimonas sp. | reverse complement strand
CGGCGTGCCCGCCGCCGTGGTCCAGCACACCCTGGTCCTCGAATACAACAACGTCGCCCAGCTCGACCAGGCCTTCGATCTGCACGGCGCGAAGATCGCCTGCGTGATGATCGAGCCGATCGCCGGCAACATGAACTTCGTGCGCGCCTCGCTGCCGTTCATGCGGCGGCTGCGCGAGCTCTGCAGCAGGCACGGCGCCCTGCTGGTGTTCGACGAGGTCATGACCGGCTTTCGCGTCGGCCTCGGCGGCGCCCAGGCGCACTACGCCCGCGCCCTGCCCGGCTTCGCCCCCGACCTGAGCGTGTTCGGCAAGGTCATCGGTGGCGGCATGCCGCTGGCGGCCTTCGGCGGCAAGCGCGACGTGATGGAGCAGCTCGCGCCGCTCGGCCCGGTCTACCAGGCCGGCACGCTGTCGGGCAACCCGGTGGCCACCGCCTGCGGCCTGGCGACGCTGCGCGAGATCGCCCGGCCCGGCTTCTTCGAAGCGCTCGCGGCGCGCACCCGTTCCCTGGTCGCCGGCCTCCTCGCCGCCGCCGAGGCCGCCGGCGTGGCGATGCGCGGCGACAGCGAAGGCGGGATGTTCGGCTTCTTCTTCGCCGACGCCTTGCCGCAGAAGTACGCCGAGGTGATGGCCACGGACTCGGCTCGCTTCAACCGCTTCTTCCACGCCATGCTCGAGCGCGGCGTCTATCTCGCACCGGCCCTCTACGAGGCCGGCTTCGTGAGCGCTGCGCACGGCGAGGGCGAGATCGCGGCCACGCTCGCCGCCGCCCGGGAAAGCCTGCGCCTCGCCGACTGATACTCGCGGGCCGGCGGCAGACGATGCGACCGCGATCGCCCGCCTGTGCCTCCGGCCTCCGGCGCCGCGCCGGCTGCGTCCTTCTCTCCCTCGCCTTTGCCGCGGCCGGCTCCGCCTGCACCTACAAGACACAGGACAGCGAGGTCCTGCCCTGGCTCAAGCGCACGGACTCCTCCACGTCCTTCGGCGGGCTGGGTGGCAGCCGCAAGACGGTCTATTCGACCCGGGTCCTGTACTTCTTCTGGCATGAGCTCGACGCCTGGGCAATCACCGTGCTCGATGCCGACACGGTGCTGGTGCGCGGCCAGCAAGGCGAAGCGCTGCTTCGGCGCGGCGAGTACACGCCGACCCCGGCCTGCCCGCCGCTGCCCTTCGCCGGCGTGCAGCTGCCGCCGCAGTCGGGCGCCGCGGCGTTCGATTGCATCTCGGTCGTCGATCACGGCCCCGGCGGCCGGGCGACGTCGGTCCGGTTTCGCCGCCTCCATGCGGCCGGCAATGCGAGCATCGATGTCGCGGTGGCCGCGGCCGGCGCCGACCAGGTCCTGCTCCAGCCCTCGGCGCTGTTCTACGACCGGAAGGCGCAGCCCTATTTCGTCAGCATCGCGGCGCGCGCTGCACCCGACTTTCGCAGCCCCGACCCGGATTGCGCCCTGATCACGGTGGAAGACGGTCGAACGCGCACCCTGCATCCGCCGTCGCCGCTGAAGACTGCCAACGACTGTTCCCACAAGACCGCCTGGGAATCGGCGGCCGGTACGGCCCTGCTCACTCCCCCCGAGGTCGAGCGCGAGATCTACGCCGGCGCGTCACTGATGCGGCGGCGCTGAGCGGCAGACCGGAACCTCTCAGCCCGGACCCCAGTCGGTCGGGTACTTCCAGAGGTCCTTCAGCAGATAGGTCATCGGGATGTTGAGCGGCGCGTTCTTCGGCGGAATCGGCTGGGTGAACCAGCGGTCGTAGAGCGCGTAGGCCTCGCGGCTCACCACCAGGCGCTTCATCTCGTCGTCGACGATCTGCTTGAACTCGGGGTCGTCCTTCGAGAGCATGATCGCCAGCGCCTCGACCGTGAGGAACTTGCCCACGACCTTGAGCTTGTTCGGGTCGGGCCGGGCGGCGCGCAGGCCGTACAGCAGCACGTCGTCCATCGCGAAGCCGTCGACCTCGCCCTTCTCCACCATCTCGACCGCGCGCGCATGGTCCGGCGCCTCGACGACGGTGATGCCGAGCAGCCGCTCCTTGTTGGCCTGGGCGATCGCCTTGAGCGGCGTCGTTCCGGTCGTCGACATTAGCTTCTTGCCCTGGAAGCCTTGCAGGTCGCCGATCTCCGAATCGGCGCGCACCAGGTAGCGCGCACCGGTGACGTAGTGCGCCACCGTGAAGGCCACCTTCTGCCGGCGCTCGGCATTGTTCGTGGTCGAGCCGCACTCCAGATCGGCGCGGCGCTCGACGATCACCGGAATCCGGTCGGCCGGCGTCACCTTGACGAACTCGACCGCGAGCGTCTTCAGGCCGAGCTTGGTGCGCACCGCCTCGGCCACCCGCTTGCACAGGTCGACCGCGTAGCCCACCGGCTTGCCGCCATCGACGAAGGAGAACGGCACCGAGGACTCGCGGTGGGCGATGACGATCCGGCCCTTGTTGCGGATCTCGTCGAGCACCGGGCCGGCCGAAGCCGGAACAGCGACGAGGGAGGAGAAAGCGGTGGCGAAGGCCAGGGGGAGGAGGTGCAAATGAGGTCCCGGGGCGACGAAAGGCGTCGATTATCCGGGCCTCGCACGCTCAGGCCGGGGACGATCGCAGCCCGTAGGCCTTGCCGTCCGCGAACAAATACTCGACCCGCAGCACCGCCTCGCCCTTCTCGCCCGGGAAGGTGTAGCCGATCGCCGAGATCTGCTGGCCCGGCTTGATCTCGGCGACCTTCCACGCCTCCATGCGGGTGAGCGGCGCCAGTTCGATCTCCCAGACCGGGTCCTTGCGCGTCGGCAGCCGGGCCGCCGCGAGGATGCGCGCCGCGTCGACCGACGCCGATTGCGCCGGCACCGCGCGCTTGCCCAGGTCGGCCGGCAGGGCGAGGCCCGGCGTCAGGCGCAGCTTCAGTTCCGCATGCGGGTTCTTCCAGACGACGCTCTCGGCCTTGCCTTCGAGATAGAGCGGCCGGTCCTGGTCGAAGCCGCCCCAGCCATGGTGGGCGCGCGCGGCCAGCGGCGGCAGCAGGCCGGCGGCGGCGAAGGCGAGGAGGTGGCGGCGTTGCATGCGTATCCTTCCGGTGCGGGCGGACTCATTTGTAGGCGATCCAGCGGCCGCAGACGACGACCGCGACCCATAGCCCCAGCGAGAGCGCGGTCTGGAGGCGGCCGCGGCGATCGTCGCGGCCCCAGCCGCCGCGGAGATGAAAGGCGAGCGCATTCAATCCCGCAAGAAGAATCAGTCCCATCTTCAGGACGAAGGCCTTGTTGGCGATCATCTCCTCGAACTGGCTGAGGAACATCACGAGGCCGGTGCTCGCCGCCAGGGCAAAGCCGGCCAGGGTGATCGGCAGGGCGAGCCGGGCGAGCGGGTCGAGATCGAGGGACCCGCCGAGGCCCCAGACGCGCAGCTCGAAGACGACCAGGCTGCCGATCAGCAGGGCGATGCCGACGATGTGCGCGGACTCGAGCGCCGGGTAGACGAAAGGCACGCTCGTGACCCAATTCATGCCCTGATTCTCTCCTCGGCCATCGGCCCGGACGCCGCCCGGTCTTGCACAATCGGCCGATGCATCTGCACGTCCTCGGCATCTGCGGCACCTTCATGGGCGGGCTGGCCGCGCTCGCCCGCGAAGCCGGCCACCGCGTCACCGGCTGCGACGCCAACGTCTATCCACCGATGAGCGATCAGCTCGCCGCCCTCGGCATCGAGCTGATCGAAGGCTACGACGCGGCGCAGCTGAAGCTCGCGCCCGACCTGTTCGTCGTCGGCAACGCGCTCACCCGCGGCAATGCGCTGGTCGAGGCCATCCTCGACGCCAACGCGGCCTACACCAGCGGCCCGCAGTGGCTCGCCGACCATGTGCTCGCCGGCCGCCACGTGCTCGCCGTCGCCGGCACCCACGGCAAGACCGGCACCACCGCGATGCTCGCCTGGATCCTCGAGTCGGCCGGCAAGCGCCCCGGCTTCCTGGTCGGCGGCGTGCCGCTCGACTTCGGCGTCTCGGCGCGCCGCGGCGATCCCGCCGCCCCGTTCGTGATCGAGGCCGACGAATACGACACCGCCTTCTTCGACAAGCGCAGCAAGTTCGTCCACTACCGGCCGCGCACCGCGATCCTCAACAACCTCGAGTTCGACCACGCCGACATCTTCGACGACCTGGCGGCGATCGAGCGCCAGTTCCATCACCTGGTGCGCACGGTGCCGGCGAGCGGCAGGCTGGTCGTCAACGCGCGCGACGAGGCGCTGCAGCGGGTGCTCTCGATGGGCTGCTGGAGCGCCGTGCAGCGCTTCGGCGGCAGGAAGGAGGAACCCGGCATGCTGCGCGCGCGCGGCGAGCCGCACGCCTTCGACGTGCTTCGCGGCGGCCTGAAGGTCGCCCGGGTGGAGTGGCAGCTCCTCGGCGAGCACAACCAGCTGAATGCGCTGGCGGCGATCGGCGCGGCCGAGCATGCCGGGGTGGCGCCCGAGGTCGCGGCGCGCGCCCTCGGCAAGTTCCGCAACGTCCGGCGCCGCCTCGAGCTGCGCGGCGAGGCCGGCGGCGTGGCCGTCTACGACGACTTCGCGCACCATCCGACCGCCATGCGCACCACCCTCGACGGCTTGCGCCGCAAGGTCGCCAATGCGCGCATCCTCGCCGCGTTCGAGCCGAGATCGAACACGATGAAGCTCGGCGCGATGAAGGCGCAGCTGCCTTGGGCGCTCGAAGAAGCCGACCTGGCGTTCTGCCACAGCGGCGGGCTGGGCTGGGACGCGGCCGAGGCCCTGCGGCCGCTCGGGAAGCGCGCGGTCGTCGCCGCCACGATCGACGAGCTGGTCGCTCGAATCGTCGCCGTCGCCCGGCCGGGCGACCACGTGCTCTGCATGAGCAACGGCGGATTCGGCGGCGTGCACGCCAAGCTGCTCGATGCCCTGGCCGCGGCGCCCGGCGCCGACCGCGCGCGAGCGGCGGCGTGAGTGCACCCGCCCGGGCGCCGGCGCCCGGCACGCCGCCGACCCACCTGCTCTACCTGCACGGATTCCGCTCGTCGCCGCGCTCGACCAAGGCGCAGCGGATGCAGGCCTGGGTGCAGGCGAACCGCCCCGACCTCGAATGGCTCTGCCCGCCGCTGCCGCCCTCGCCGCGGGCAGCGATCGACGGCGTGTTCGCGGCGATCGCGGACTGGCCGCGCGAGCGCATGGCCGTCGTCGGCAGCTCGCTCGGCGGCTTCTACGCCACCGTCGTGGCCGAGCGCACCGGCTGCCGCGCCGTGCTCCTCAATCCCGCGGTCGAGCCGGCACGCGACCTCGCCGGCTACATCGGCGAGCAGACGGCCTGGCACGGCGCGGAGCGCTTCTTCTTTCGCGCCGAGTACATCGACGAGCTGCTGGCGCTGGCGCCGCCGGTCCCGCTCAGAAGGCCCGAGCGCTACTTCGCGGTGATCGCCAAGGGCGACGAGGTGCTGTCGTGGCGCGAGATGAGCGGCCGCTACGCCGGCTCGCCGATGCGCCTGATCGAGGGCAGCGACCACGCCCTCTCGGACTTCGAGACCTGGCTGCCCGAGGTGACCGGCTTTCTCGGCCTGTGAGGCCGGTCGTCGCCTACTTGTTCCAGTGCCAGATCGTCCAGGCGACGCGGCCCCAGACCTCGACGTTGAACCAGAACAGCAGGAGCAGCCAGATCCAGTGGCGAAAGCTCCGTGCCCGCTCCAGCCAGAGCTTGGACTCGAAGGCGATGTAGAGGACGAAGCCGAAGACCGCGCCGAGCGCGAAGAACGCGCTGAGGCCGCCGATGATCCAGCGAAAGACCGTCATGCGCCGGTCATGGGCACGTGAATCCCGGGGTTCACCATGCGGGCGCCAGCTCGGCCAGGCCGGCGGGAGCGCGGGCCTCGTCGTCGAAGGTCACGGTGTCGTAGGCGCTCGGGTCCGAGAGCAGGGCCCGGACCAGGGTGTTGTTGAGGGCGTGGCCCGACTTGTAGGCGGTGTAGGAGGCCAGCAGGGGCCGGCCGGCCATCATCATGTCGCCGATCGCATCGAGGATCTTGTGCTTGACGAACTCGTCGTCGTAGCGAAGGCCGTCGCTGTTGATGACCTTGAACTCGTCGACCGCCACCACGTTGTCGAGGCTCACGCCCCGGCCCAGGCCGCGCGAGCGCATCATGTCCAGCTCCTGGGTGAAGCCGAAGGTGCGGGCACGCGCGATCTCGCGCTTGTAGCGCGCCCCCTCCATCTCGAACACGAACTGCTGCCCGGTCTGGCTCACCGCCGGATGGTCGAACTCGATCTCGAAGGCGAGCTTGTAGCCCTCGTAGGGCTCGAGCCGCGCCCACTTCAGCGCCGCGCCTTCGCCTTCCTTCACCTCGACCGTCTTCTTGACGCGCAGGAACCGCTTCGGCGCGTCCTGGAGGACGATGCCGGCGCTCTGCAGCAGGAACACGAACGAGGCGGCCGAGCCGTCGAGGATCGGCACTTCCTCGGCGGTGATGTCGACGCTCAGGTTGTCGAGCCCGAGGCCGGAGCAGGCGGAGAGCAGGTGCTCGACCGTCTTCACCTTCGGGCCGGCGGGGTCGCCGCCGGCCGAGATCGTGGTTGCCATCCGCGTATCGCAGACCGAGAAGGCATCGACCTTGATCGCCACCGAGCGCGGCAGGTCGACGCGGCGAAAGACGATGCCGGAGTCGGGCGGCGCCGGCCGCAGCGTCATCTCGACCCGCTGCCCGCCGTGCACGCCGACGCCGACGGCCCGCGTCATCGACTTCAGGGTGCGCTGCGCCAACATGACGGGATTGTCCCCGGAACCGTGCCGGTGCGCCGAGAAGAGGCCTTGGTCGCACCGGCGGCGGCTCTCAGTCGGCCTGCTTGCGCAGGAACGCCGGGATCTCGATCTCGTCCATGCCGTTGCTCGCCAGCGCATCCACCTTGGCGGCGGCGGTGCGGCCGTTGCGCCAGACGCTCGGCGTGGTCAGGCCCGAGTAGTCGTGGTTTTGCGCCGTCGGCATCTGCACCTGCTGGTTGAGGACCGGCAGGTTGTCGGTGCCGGTGCGCTGGATCGGCGCGCTGTGCACCACCTGCATCGGCGCTTGGACACGCGCCCGGGTCGGGCTCAGGCCGGTGGCGATCACCGTCACGCGCAGTTGGTCGCCGAGCGACTCGTCGTAGGCCGTGCCGTAGATGACGTGCGCTTCCTCCGCGGCGTAGCGGCGGATCGTGTTCATCGCGTTGCGGCTCTCGGAGAGCTTGAAGGTGTTGCGGTTGGCGGCGATCAGCACCAGCACGCCGCGCGCGCCCGAGAGGTCGATGCCCTCGAGCAGCGGGCAGGCCACGGCCGCCTCGGCGGCCTTGGCGGCGCGGTCGGGGCCCGACGCGATCGCCGTGCCCATCATCGCCTTGCCCGGCTCGCTCATCACCGTCTTCACGTCCTCGAAGTCGACGTTGACGAGGCCCGGGATGTGGATGATGTCGCTGATGCCGCCGACGGCGTTCTTCAGCACGTCGTTGGCGTGGGCGAAGGCCTGGTCCTGGGTGACGTCGTCGCCGAGCACGTCGAGCAGCTTGTCGTTGAGGATGACGATCAGCGAATCGACGTTGGCCTCGAGCTCTGCGACACCGGCGTCGGCCGACTTGAGGCGGCGCGGCCCCTCGAACTCGAACGGCTTGGTGAC
>DATCGH010000158.1:0-3402 GCA_036509055.1 Caldimonas sp. | reverse complement strand
CGTCAAGGAAATCGACTACAAGGACATCGACACCTTGCGCGATTTCATCAACGAGAACGGCAAGATCACGCCCGCCCGCCTGACCGGCACGCGCGCCTTCTTCCAGCGCCAGCTGACGACGTGCATCAAGCGCGCCCGCTTTCTGGCGATGCTGCCGTACACCGACCAGCACAGGAGCTGATGCCATGCAAGTCATCCTCCTGGAAAAGGTCCCGAACCTCGGCAACCTCGGCGAGGTCGTCAAGGTCAAGGACGGGTTCGCCCGCAACTTCCTGATCCCGACCCGGGTGGCGCGTCGCGCCACGCCGGCGGCGATCAAGGAGTTCGAGGACAAGCGCGTCGAGCTCGAGAAGGCCGCCGCCGAGAAGCTCGCCACCGCGCAGGCGCTCGGCGAGAAGATGAGCGGCCGCACGGTGCACATCACGCAGAAGGCCGGCGTCGACGGGCGCCTCTTCGGCTCGGTCACGAACGCCGACGTCGCCGATGCGCTCAACCGCATCGACTTCAAGGTGGTCAAGTCGCAGGTGCGCATGCCGAACGGTCCGCTGAAGACCGTCGGCGAGCACACCGTGACGGTGGCGCCGCACGGCGACGTGGTCGTCGAGGTGAAGGTGGTAGTGCTGGGTGAGACGACCTGAGTCGAGGCGCCGCTACTGAAGCCACCGGGGCCGCAATCGCGGCCCCGTTCGCTTTCTGCGTTCCGCACCGCATTTCCCCGCGCCATCCCCAGGCTTGTCCACCGGTGGCGCGATGCCGCCGACTATGATTTCCCGATGTCCGCCGTCTACCCCTCGTCCGAACTCTCCGCGCAGTCGCGCCCTGACGACGAGGTCGCCCGGCTGCGCGTGCCGCCGCACTCGGTCGAGGCCGAGCAGAGCGTGCTCGGCGGCCTGCTGCTCGACAACGGCGCCTGGGACCGGGTCGGCGACCTCCTGACCGAATCGGACTTCTATCGCTTCGAGCACCGGATGATCTTCACGGCGATGGCGGCGCTGGTGAACGCCACCAAGCCGGCCGACGTGATCACCGTGTTCGAGCAGCTGCAGAGCCTGGGCAAGGCCGAGGAATGCGGCGGGCTGGCGTACCTCAACGCCCTGGCGCAGAGCGTGCCGAGCGCCGCCAACATCCGCCGCTATGCCGAGATCGTGCGCGAGCGCTCGGTGCTGCGAAAGCTGGTGGCGGCGAGCGACGAGATCGCCACCTCGGCGTTCAATCCGCAAGGCCGCCCGGTGTCGCAGATCCTCGACGAGGCCGAGGGCAAGATCTTCCACATCGGCGAGGAGGGCTCGAAGTCGCGCCAGGGCTTCCAGAGCATGGACCAGCTCGTGGTGCAGCTGATCGATCGCGTCAACGAGCTGCACGAGAACGGCGCCGAGGAGGTGACCGGGGTGCGCACCGGTTTCTATGATCTCGACCGCCTCACGTCCGGCCTGCAGGCCGGCGACCTGATCGTCCTGGCGGCGCGGCCGTCGATGGGCAAGACCGCGCTGGCGCTCAACATCGCCGAGCACGTGGCCGTCAAGGAAGGCCTGCCGGTGGTCGTGTTCTCGATGGAAATGGGCGCCTCGCAGCTCGCCCTGCGGATGGTCGGCTCGCTCGGCCGCATCGATCAGAGTCACCTGCGGACCGGCAACCTGCGCGACGACGAATGGGGGCGTCTCTCGGAAGCGGTCGAGAAGCTCGGCAAGGTCAGCCTCTACATCGACGAGAGCGGATCGCTGGGGCCCAGCGAGGTCCGCGCCCGTGCCCGCCGCCAGGCGCGCCAGTGCGGCCAGCTCGGCCTGATCGTCGTCGACTACCTGCAGCTGATGAGCGGCAGCGACGGCACCAGCGACGAGAACCGGGCGACCGTGATCGGCGAGATTTCGCGCGGCCTGAAGTCGCTCGCCAAGGAGCTGAAGTGCCCGGTGGTCGCGCTCTCGCAGCTCAACCGCAGCGTCGAGTCGCGCACCGACAAGCGGCCGATGATGAGCGACCTGCGCGAATCGGGCGCGATCGAGCAGGATGCCGACGTCATCATGTTCATCTACCGCGACGACTACTACAACAAGCTCGATGGCCCGACCCCGAGCAAGGAACCCGGCATCGCCGAGATCATCATCGCCAAGCAGCGAAACGGCCCCACCGACACTTTCCGCCTGACCTTCCTCAAGCCGCTGACCAAGTTCGACAACTTGGCACCTGGCAGCGGCGGCAGCGACTACTGAGCCGATGCCGGTTTCGTGAGCCATTCGCGCGCCGTCGCCGCGATGCTCCTGGCCACGCTCCTCTGGAGCATGGCGGGCGTGGTCACGCGGCACCTGCAATCGGCCGGCAGCTTCGAGGCGACGTTCTGGCGCAGCTTCTTCAATGCCGCCGCGCTCGTCGTCCTGCTGGGCTGGGTTCGCGGCTGGCGCACGCTCGCCGCGACCTTGCGCAGCGGCGGCGCGACCCTCTGGCTCTCGGGCGCCTGCTGGGCGGTGATGTTCACCGCCTTCATGGTGGCGATCACCATGACCACCGTCGCCAATGTGCTGGTGACGATGGCGATCGCCCCGCTCGTCACCGCCCTCGTGGCACGCTTCGCGCTCGGTCATCGCCTGCCGGTGCGAACCTGGACGGCGGTGCTCGTCGCCGGCGCGGGCATCGCCTGGATGTACGCCAACGAGGTGGCCGCGGCCGACGCCCGCCACCTGGCCGGAACTGCGGTCGCCTTGGGTGTGCCGATCGCCGCGGCGATCAACTGGACGGTGATCCAGAAAACCGGCCGCGCCGGCAACGACCTGCTGCCGGCGGTGCTGATCGGTGCGGTCGGCTCCTGCCTGGTGACGGTGCTCCCTTCCTTCCCGTTCACCGCCACGGGCTCGGACCTGGCGCTGCTGGGTCTGCTCGGCGTCGCCCAGCTGGCGATCCCTTGCCTGATCGCCGTCGCCGCGGCGCGCTACCTGAGCGCGCCGGAAGCGGCCCTGCTGTCGCTGCTCGAGATCGTCTTCGGCGTCACCTGGACCTGGCTCGGCGCCGGCGAGGTGCCGGGCCGGCATGTGCTGGTCGGCGGCGTGCTGGTCATCGGCGCGCTGGTGGCGAACGAGGCCCTGGCGCTGCGCCGGACCGGATGAGCACGATCTGACGATGTCGCCGCCGCGACAGCCCGGATTAGGGCGTGCTCCTCTGCCGGCGGGCGATCCAGCCGCTACCATGCTGCAGGCTCCCATCCGCGACCGCATGCCGAGACCCCGACAGCCCATATCCGAATCGAACGCGAACGGCGCGCCCCGGCCGCCGGGTCCCTTGCTCATGCTGCTCGAAGGTCGGGCGCCGCTCGAGTACCTCTCGATGCTCGCCGCCTTTCCCTGGCTGCGCCGCCTGCCGCGCGGCGACGGCCACCCGGTCATGGTCTTCCCCGGCCTCGGCGCCAACGACGCC
>DATCGH010000157.1:0-3234 GCA_036509055.1 Caldimonas sp. | reverse complement strand
CGAGACCTATCCCGAGGCGCTCAGGGTGGCGATCGTCGCCACCGGCGGCCTCTCGCATCAGGTGCACGGCGAGCGCGCCGGCTTCAACAACCCGGCGTGGGACGAGCGCTTCCTCGAGCTCTTCGAGGCCGAGCCGGAGCGGCTGGCGGCGATGACCCATGCCGAGTACGCCGAGCTCGGCGGCGTCGAAGGCGCGGAGATCATCATGTGGCTGGTCTTGCGCGGGGCGATGGCGCCGCGCATCCGCTGCCTGCACTGGAGCTATTACCTGCCGTCGATGACGGCGATCGCGACCGCGATCTACGAGGATGTCGCGGGCGAGCAAGCTGCCGCCGAAGCGAGGGCCGTGCCCGACCGTTCCGGCGAGCAGCTCGCCGGCATCGAGCGGCTCGAGGGCAGCTATCCGTTCACGATCGAGCGCAGCGTCCGCGCCTACCGGCTGAACCGGTTCCTGCACGACCTGGTCGTTCCCGAGCGGCGCGCGGCCTTCCTCGCCGCACCCGAGGCCGAGTTCGAGCGTGCCGGGCTGAGCGATGTCGAGCGCGATCTCGTCGGCCGGCGCGACTGGCGCGGCCTGATGCACTACGGGGCGATCTTCTTCGTGCTCGAGAAGCTCGCTGCCGTGGTCGGGGTGTCCAACCTGCATGTCTACGCCGCCATGCGCGGCGAATCGCTGGAGGACTTCATGCGCACGCGCAACGCCCCCAACGCGCTCTACTCGGTCGCGGGCAAGGATGCCGGGACGCTGGCCTGGGAGGCCAAGCCTCCCGAGGCCCGGTGATGGAGGCCGGGTGCCGATGAACGTCGATCCCCTCGCGAGCGACCGCCTGACGGGCATCTCGTCAATGGCCACGCGCAAGGTGCTCGCCGATCTCTGCCAGGCGTGGGCGCAAGCCGGCGGGACACCGGCGCGGTTCGAATCGGTCGGCGGTGTCGAAGCGGCCCGCCGGGTACGCGCCGGCGAGCGCTTCGATCTCGTGGTGCTCGACCAGGTGGCGATCGGCGAGCTCGCTGCGACCGGCCACGTCGTCGCGGCGGGCCGGACGGCGATCGCCACCTCCTCCGTCGCGATCGCCGTCGCGCGCGGCCTGCCGCGTCCGGAGATCGGCTCCGAGGCCGCGGTACGCGCCGCGGTGCTTGCCGCTACCCGCATTGCCTACTCGACCGGCCCGAGCGGAACTGCCTTGCTGAAGCTGTTCGAGTGCTGGGGCCTTGGCGAGCGCTTGCGCGAGCGCCTGGTCCAGGCGCCGCCCGGCACGCCCGTGGCCGCCCTGCTTGCGAGCGGCCGCGCCGAGCTCGGCTTTCAGCAGCTGAGCGAGCTGCGCGACGAACCCGGCATCGAGCTGCTGGGGACCCTGCCGCCGGAACTGGCGATCGTCACGACCTTCGTCGGCGCCGTCGCCACCGGTTCGGCCCGGGACGGCGCCGCCGCGGCGCTGCTCGCCTTCATGACGTCGCCGGCCGCGGCGGAGATCAAGCGTCGCCATGGCATGAGCGACGCGCAGCGCCGCGAAGCCACCGATTCCTTCCTCGACCTCGCCTGAGAGATTCCATGATCATCGACGTTCACGGCCACTACACGACTGCGCCGCCGGCGCTCGGCCTCTGGCGCGACCGGCAGATCGCGAGCCTTGCCGATCCGGCGAGCGCGCCGTCGCCTTCCGAGCTGAAGATCGGCGACGACGAGCTGCGCGAGTCGATCGAGCTCAACCAGCTGAGGAAGATGGACGAGCGCGGCATCGACTTGACGATCTTCAGCCCGCGCGCGAGCTTCATGGCGCACCACGTCGGCGGCTTCGAGACCTCGGCGGCGTGGGCGGCGATCTGCAACGAGCTCTGCCATCGCGTCGGCCTGCTGTTCCCCGACCGCTTCGTCGGCGCGGCGATGCTGCCGCAGTCGCCCGGTGTCGATCCGGCCACCTGCATCCCCGAGCTCGAGCGCTGCGTCAAGGAGTACGGCTTCGTCGGCATCAACCTCAACCCCGATCCCTCGGGCGGTCACTGGACCAGCCCGCCGCTCACCGACCGCCACTGGTATCCGCTCTACGAGAAGATGGTCGAGCACCGGATCCCCGCCATGATCCACGTGAGCACGAGCTGCAACCCGTGCTTCCACACGACCGGCGCGCATTACCTGAACGCCGACACGACGGCGTTCATGCAATGTCTCGCCGGCGACCTGTTCAAGGACTTCCCGACCCTGAAGTTCCTGATCCCGCACGGCGGCGGCGCCGTCCCCTACCACTGGGGGCGCTTTCGCGGCCTGGCGCAGGAGATGAAGAAGCCCCTGCTCGGCGAGCACCTGCTCGAGAACATCTTCTTCGACACCTGCGTCTATCACCAGCCGGGCATCGACCTGCTCACCGGCGTGATCCCGGTGAAGAACGTGCTCTTCGCCTCGGAAATGATCGGCGCCGTGCGCGGCATCGACCCGGAGACGGGAGAGGCCTACGACGACACCCGGCGCTACATCGACGCCGCAGCCCATCTCGACGCCCAGGCACGGCGGCAGATCTTCGAAGGCAATGCGCGTCGCGTCTTCGCCCGCCTCGACGCGGCCTTGACGGCGAAGGGCCGCTGAGCGCGGTGGAAAGGAGCACTCCCATGCATGAACTCGGTGTCGTCCATCGCAGCATCACCCGCGCCGACCGCGCCGCCACCGATCGCCTCGCGGCCTTCGGCGTCGCCACCGTTCACGAGGCGCTCGGCCGGCTCGGCCTGATGGCGCCGGCGATGCGTCCCATCTATGCCGGGGCGCAGGTGTCGGGCACAGCGGTGACCGTGCTGCTGCATCCGGGAGACAACTGGATGCTGCACGTCGCCGCCGAGCAGATCCAGCCCGGCGACATCGTCGTCGCCGGCCTGACCTCGCCGTGCTCGGACGGTTACTTCGGCGATCTGCTCGCCACCTCGTTCAAGGCACGCGGCGCGCGCGCCCTGGTCATCGACGCCGGCGTGCGCGACCTGCGGACCCTGACCGAGATGCGCTTCCCGGTGTGGAGCACCGCCGTCTCAGCGAAGGGAACGATCAAGGCGACGCTCGGTTCGGTCAACGTGCCGGTCGTCTGCGCCGGGGCGCTGGTCGCGCCGGGGGACGCGATCGTCGCCGACGACGACGGCGTGGTCTGCGTGCCGGCGGCGCGCGTCGTTGCGGTGGCGGAAGCCGCGGCCGCGCGCGAGGCCAACGAAGGCGCCAAGCGCGACCGGCTCGCGGCGGGCACCCTCGGCCTCGAC
>DATCGH010000156.1:0-3241 GCA_036509055.1 Caldimonas sp. | reverse complement strand
GCGAAGACGACCGTCGGCAGGCCGAACAGCAGGGTGCTGTTCACCCAGGCGTCGCTGCGGCGGGCGCTTCCCGCCGCCGCCGCGCGCCGCGCCGGCAGCAGCATGACCATCACGAACAGGAGGAAGAAGGCGATCAGGAAGCTCTCGCTCATGGCGAACGATTCCGGTCGGTAGCGGAGCACGCCCCAAGCGGTGGCGACGAGGAAGGTGGCGAAGAAGCCGACCAGGTTGAGCGAGCGCCAGGTCCTGAACCACGCCACCGCGGCGATGCCGGCGTCGAGCACGAGGTAGTACGTGAACAGCGCGGCCGCGTTGTCGGAGCCGGTGGAGACGATCAGCGGCGTGACGAAGCCGCCGAGCGCGCCGATGACGGCGAGCGCGCGCGCGTCCTGCAGCACCGCGAGCGCGGCGGCCAGCATCGCGACCGCGACCATGAGGACGAAGGCCGGACCGGGCTCGAGCAGATGGTAGAAGCGAAAGGCCGCGAACAGCGTGAGGTAGAGCACGGCGACGGCGCCGCCTTGCAGCACCTGGGCATAGCCGGGCCGCGACAGGCGCAGCCGCCAGCCGAAGCCGAGCAGGACCACGGCAGCGACGCCGATCGCCGCCAGCCGCCATTCGACCGGCACCTCGGTGTGCTCGGCGGCGTACTTGGCGAGGAAGGCCAGGCCGACGAAGAGGATCGCGACGCCGGCCTTGACGATGGTGTTGCCGCCGACCAGCCACTGCCTGACGGTTTCGAGTGGCGAAGGCCGCGAGGGCGATGCCGCCACCGGCTGCAGGGGCGGCGCTTGCGGCGCGCGCACGTCCGGCAGCGGCACGGTGTCGGGCCCGGATCGTTCCGCGGCGTCGGGTGCCGCGGCCGTCGGCAGTGCGGCGTCAGCGTCTGCGCTCATCGCAACCACCGATGCAGCTTCGGAGAAGGGCGGTTCGGTCGTTTCGGCGCGAAGGGCCGGTGACGGCATGGCCTCCGGTGCGAGCGGCACTTGCGCCGGCCCGGGCGGGACCGAAGATTCGGTCACCCCGGGGGCCGCAGGCGCGGGCGGCATCGCCGTGGCCACGCCCGGCGCGCCGAGCAATGCGCGCAAGGCAGCGAGGTCGCGCTGCAGCCGCGACACCCGCACCAGCAGCCACCCGAGCAGGCCGCCGACGAAGAGGCCGAAGCCGCCCTCGCTGGCCCCGCCGAGCACGGCGCCGACAAAGATCGCGATCGCGTAAGCCATCTCGAACCCCCTTGTAGTTGTTGGAAAACTCTAGCAGTCGCGTTGCTTCGTCACGGCCCGCGAAGGGGGGTGCGGGCCGCCCGAGTGTCAGGGTTGCAGCCGCCGCGACCGGCAGGAGCGTGCCGCGCTCCGACCGGGCGCGCCTCCTGCCGATCCGCGCTCAGAGCCCGCGGCGATGCTCGAGCGCGGGGATCTGCGCCCGCACGTCGGCGAGGCGCTCGCGCCGCACTTCGCCGGCGACGATGCCTTCGCCTTCCGGCAGCATGGCGACGACCTCGCCCCAGGGATCGACGATGAGGCTGTGCCCGAAGGTGCGCCGGCCGTTCTCGTGCCGCCCGCCCTGGGCCGCGGCCGCGACATAGCACTGGTTCTCGATCGCCCGGGCGCGCAACAGCACTTCCCAGTGCGCCAGGCCGGTCGGATGGGTGAAGGCCGAGGGCACGCAGAGCAGGTCGCAGGGCGGCTTCATCAGCGCCCGGTAGAGCTCGGGAAAGCGCAGGTCGTAGCAGACGCTCAAGCCGACGCGCAGCCCCGCCGCGTCGAACGCGACCGGCTCGCTCCCGGCCTTGAGGGTGCGGCCTTCGTCGTACTGCTCGCGGCCGTTGTCGTAGCGGAAGAGATGGATCTTGTCGTAGCGTGCGACCTGCTCGCCCGCCGGCGAGAAGACGAGGTTGGCGTTCATCGCCCGACCTTCCTCGCCGCTCTGCAGTGGCAAGGTGCCGGCGACGAGCCAGAGCCGGTGCTCGCGCGCCGTCTCGGCGAGCATCGCCTGGATCGGTCCCTGGCCGGGTGCTTCGGCGACCGCGAGCTTGTCGCGATCGCTCCGGCCCATGATGCAGAAGTACTCCGGAAGGATCGCCAGCTCGGCGCCTTCGCGGACGGCGCGCGCCACGAGCGCGCGGGCGGCGTCGAGGTTCGTCTCGACGCTCGGCGTCGAGACCATCTGCAAGGCGGCGATCTTCATCGGGCTCCTCGTTCTAGCGTGTCGTCGTCGTCTTCGGCGGCTCGGCGGCGGCCGCCGCATCGGAGGCCGCGCCGGCAGGCGAGGCGCCGAACATGCTGCGTTCGACCCGCTCGACCTTCGGATCGTCCCACGGCCCGGTGACCCGGAACTCGCGCGTGCTCGCCTCGGCGATCGGCTTGCTCAGGAAGTACTGCGCCAGGAACGTGCCGAGCCCGATCGCCGGATTGATGAAGGCATACGCCAGCGCGGCCGTGCCGGCATTGATCTCGGGGACGACGACGACGCGCAGGTTCTGCGTTTCGCGCTCGATGTCGGCCTCGCCTTCCATCAGCACCACCGCTGCCGGACCGCGCATGCGCAGGTTGTTGGTGATGGCCACGCCTTGCCCGAGCCTGAGATCGCCGGTGACGCTGTCGAACACGAAGCCGTCCTCGAACACGTCGCGGAAGTCGAGCAGCAACCGGCGCTGCAACGACTGCAGGCTGAACACGTTGAGCAGCCGGGCCGCCCCCGGGCTGACCTTGAGGAACTGTCCGGATTCGATCGCGACCTTGATCTGCCCGGTCATCTTCGCCGTTTCGGGAGACAGCGGCGAGCCCGGCCAGGACACGCTGCCGGCGAACGAGCCCTTGCCGCCGCGCACGACCTTGCCCATGCCGAGGCGCTCCAGGAGGGCGCCGCTGTCGACCAGCGTCAGGGTGAAGTCCATCGCCGCATGGCTCGGGCCGCGCGCGCCGGGTACGGCGCCGGCCCCCCAGGTGCCGGTCGCCGCCAGCTGCGCTTCCGGCATCACCAGGTTGAACTTGGAGAGCCGCCATTCGCGGACCGCGTCGCGACCGCCGGTCGAGCGGTTCGCCGCCTCGATCTCGAGCCGGCCGAGGCGCTTGCCGCGGAGCTCGAAGTCGTCGACCACGATGTCGAGCGCCGGCACGCTCGCCGGCTGCTCGTCGAGCAGGCTCTCGACCCGCTCGGCCTCGCCCTTGGGCAGGTTGAGGCGCGACAGCCGCGCGTAGACCCGGCCCGCGCCCGGCCCGGCCGGCGTCGCGCCGCGGCG
>DATCGH010000155.1:0-3393 GCA_036509055.1 Caldimonas sp. | reverse complement strand
CTGCTTCATGTAGCGGTATGCGACGCGGGGTCCGTGCGCGAGCCGCGTCGCGAGCTGCAGCGCGGCGGGGAGGAGGTCGGCGGCGGGCACAATGCGATTCACCAGACCGAGCTCGAGCGCCTGCGACGAGGTCAGCACGTCTGACAGGAACAGCAGTTCCTTCGCCCTGGCCTCGCCGAGCCTGCGCACCAGGGGCCACGTGATGCCGAAGTCGCCGCTGAAGCCGACCTTCGCGAAGGCAGTGGTGAACTTCGCGCTGTCGGCAGCGAGCCGCAGGTCGCATGCGAGTGCGATGCCCAGCCCGGCACCGGCGCAGGCGCCGTTGACGGCAGCGACGGTCGGCTTGGTGCTGGCGTGCAGCAGTCCGGAGAGCCGATGGATCGAGCGCTGCCGATCGACCTTCCGTTCGACGGTCCAGTCTGCGGTGCCTGAGGTGTCGCCCATCGCCGTCACGTCGCCGCCCGCACAGAAGCCCCGCCCCGCGCCGGTGACGACGATGCACCCCACCGCCGCGTCGTCGGCGCAACGCTCGAGCGTGGCGATCGCCGCATCGAGCATCGGCCGTGAGAGCGCGTTCAGCCGCTCCGGCCGGTTCAGGGTGAGGACCGCCACGCCGTCGCGGATCTCCACGATCAGGTCGGATTCGTCGTCGCCGGAATTCGCCATCGTCGTCTCCTGAAAAGGGGTCGCGACACTGTCACACGACCCGCGCCGGACGACAAGCGGGTCGCGAGGAGCCCGGGCAGCGATGTCAGGCCGCCTGCGGCGACACGCTTAGCACCTGCCAATGCAGCCGCGCTTGCGCCGCCAGCACGCCCGCGGCCAGCGCTGGCACCACGAAGTACAGCAGATGCGCCTGCGGCCACCAGCGCCGCGCGTACATCGCCAGCAGCAAGGGCGCCAGCATCAGCCCCCAGCGGCCCAGGCTGCGCGCGCTGTCACCCAGCACCGCCGAGCCCGCGGCCAGGAATACCGCCGACGACACGAACACCAGGGTGAACAGGGTCTCGAAGATCGGCGCCGCGGCGCCGACGTTGGCCAGCCCAGCGCGGTAAGGCAGCCAGGCCAGGCAGCCCAGCGCCAGCAGCGCGGCAAGCGCGCGTGCGCGGCGCGCACCGCCGCCATCGCCCAGCGGCGTGGCACTGGGCTTGATGAAGGGCAGCACCGCCAGGCATAGCAGGCCGGTCACGGCATCGATCAGCAGCGTGTTGGGGTAGCCCAGCGCCTCGATCGCGATGCCCTGCCATGTCGACGAATAGGCGATCGCCAGGTTCATCATCGCCATGTAGGCGGTGAACTGGGTGGCCGCCACCGCCGGGTTGGTGACGTCCATGAAGATCGCCGAGCGCGTGCCGTACATCAGCCCCAGCGCCACCGCGTACAGCAGCGTGGCGGTCCAGATCGCGGTAACCAGCGCGGCCGGCGCCACCCGCCGGTCGGTGCCGGACTGCGCCACAGGCATGATCCACTGGTGCTCGATCAGCACGCCCATCAGCCAGAGCACCGGCAAGCTCATCAGCGCCAGGTAGACGAACAGCGTGCGCCGGCGGCCGAAGTGGTCCGACAGCAGCCCGCCCAGCACCATGCAGCCGGCGCTGACGATGTTGGTCCACAGCGCCAGCCAGGCCACGCTGTCGTCGCTCATGCCGACCTCGACCGCCAGGTTCGATTGCAACGCCAGCCCCAGGCTCATCGCGCCGGCCGGCAGCAGCGCGAAGAACAGTCCGGCGAATGCGCCGCGCGTACCCAGGAAGCTGCGGAAGGCCTCCATCGAGAACTGCCGCATCTTGCGCGCGGCCGACGCCAGCCCGGCCGCGCGCCGGTCGGCCTGCGGCGTGGTGGGCTCCTGCAGCGGAAGCACGATGAACACCGTCACTGCGGCGATGCAGGCGGCGACGAAGACGAAGCCGCCCTGCAGCCCGATCAGTGGCATCAGGAACAGCACGCCGCTGCCGCCCGCCGCCATGCCGATGGCCGCCCCGGCGAACATCACGCCGTTGGCCAGGCCGCGCTCGTCGGCGCGAAGGGTGCTCACGGCCAGCGCGTCGATCGCCACGTCCTGCATCGCGCCGAAGCTGTTGTGGATCAGCAGCACACCGGTCAGCAGGCCCAGCTGGGCCGGCAGGTCCAGCCCGGTGCAGGCCAGCAGCGTGACGATCAGCATGATCTGCGTGCCCAAGATCCAGCCGCGGCGCTTGCCGAGGCGCTCGGACGTGAAGACGTCGACAAACGGCCCGAACGCCCATTTGAAGGCCCAAGGCAGGTAGAAGCTGCCGACGAAGGCGCCGATCTCGGCCGGCCCCACGTCCTGCCGCCGCAGCTGGGTCGCCACAGCGGTGGCGGCAAAGCCGAGCGGGATGCCTTCGGTGACGTAGAGGAAGAAGAAGGCCGTCAGGCGGCCGAGCCGCGTGGCCAGCAAGTTGGGTAGGCGCATGGCGCCAAGTCTCGCAGACTGCACCGTCCGCGCCGCGCCGGCCGTGGAACGCGCGTGCAACGCTGCCCCCGGCACAGTGCCGCCGCGGCGAGTGATTCCAGCCCGCCGCAGACCTGATCCACCCGTCCAAACGAAGGCAAGTTCGCCGGGCGCACCGTCGACACCCTTGACTTTCATCATCAACAAGCACCGCCTACTCGAGGTCCCGATGTCCAAGATCCATGATCCCCTGAGCGCCGCTTCGGCGGAAATGCTCACTGCCGCCGCAACCCAAGTCCGCGAGCTGATCGAGTCCGTGCGCAAGGACGGCCAGAAGTTCAAGCTCGCCTTCGACGGCCTGAGCGCCAGCATCGACGATGCGAGCGAGGCCGGGATCAAGCTGTATCGGCCGCAACTCGATCGCGCGCGGCAAATGCTCGACCTCGACATGACTGATGTTCAGTATGCGCAGGAGACCATCACGCGCTTGCGCGGCGACCCAGCGCTGATGGCAACGCGCGCCGACCAGGTCGAGAAGCTCGCGAAGGCCGTCGGCCACGCGCGCAGGCAGTTCATCGAGCGGGTTCAGCTCGCCCGCGAGCTCGACGGCCGCGCCGACAAGGCACTCGAGGGAAGCCGCCGAAACCGGCGCGACGCCGAGGTTGACATCGGCGCGTTGCGCCTGCGCGTCCGGGGATGCGTCAGGACGCTCACCGACGCCCTGACCAAGGCCGACCAGCTCGCGGCTGCGGCTCGCAAGGCCTTCGACAAGAAGGACCAGAAGGCGCTGACCGAGGCTCGCACAAGTCTGATCGAACTGAAGGCATTTGACGCCAACGTGCTGCGGCTGCGGCCCGAGGTGCAGCAGTTGCCCAAGCAGCACAAGGATCTCGACCGAGAGCAGCGGGCCGAGGTCCAGTGGATGCTCGACGACCTCGAGCGCGTGGAGGAGGTCCCGGCGGCGATCGGGCGTCTCGTCA
>DATCGH010000154.1:0-6356 GCA_036509055.1 Caldimonas sp. | reverse complement strand
CACCGCGCGCAAGGTGCTCACGACGCTGCAGCCCCAGGACGTCACGAAGGAGATCGCGGCGTCCGGCATCCAGGGACGCGGCGGCGCCGGCTTTCCGATGGGCCGCAAGTGGGCCGTCGTCAACCTCAACGACGGCCAGCCGCACTACCTGTGCGCCAACGCCGACGAGGGCGAGCCCGGCACGTTCAAGGACCGCTGGATCCTCGAGCACGCGCCGCACCTGCTGATCGAATCGATGGCGATCACGGCCTACGCGCTGCAGGTGCGCCATGCCTTCGTCTACATCCGCGGCGAGTTCGACCTGCCGTGGCGACGCATCGCCGAGGCGGTGGAGGAAGCCTACGCCGCCGGCTGGCTCGGCGAGAGCATCGCCGGCAGCGCCTTCTCGCTCGACATCGTCGTCTACCGCGGCGCCGGCTCCTACGTCTGCGGCGAGGCCTCGGGCCTGCTGACCTCGCTCGAGGGGCGCAAGGGCTACCCGCGCAACCGGCCGCCGCGCCTCACGGTGCGCGGCCTCTATCAGCGGCCGACCGTGATCAACAACGTCGAGACCCTGGCCAACGTCACCGGCATCGTCCGCGACGGCGCGGCCGCCTTCCGCAAGGTCGGCACGGCGAAGAGCCCGGGAACGCAGCTGATCTCGATCTCCGGCCACGTGCAGCGGCCGGGCGTCTACGAAGTGGAATACGGCTACTCGTTCGCGAAGTTCATCCGCGAGGACTGCGGCGGCGTGCTCGGCGGCCTCGGGCTGAAATGCGTCGTGCCCGGCGGCATCTCGACCAAGGTGCTCACCGACGCCGAGATCGAGCCGCTGGTGCTCGACCACGCCAGCGTCGCCGCGGCAGGATCGGGCCTCGGCTCGGGCGGCATGGTGGTCGTGGCCGAAGGAACCTGCATGGTCCGGTTCCTGCAGGTGCTGGTGCGTTTCTATCACCACGAGTCGTGCGGTCAGTGCACGCCGTGCCGCGAGGGCATGGGCTGGCTGCACCGCATCGTCGACCGCATCGTCGCCGGCGAGGGCAAGCTGGAAGACATCGACCGGCTGCTCGCCATCTCCAAGGCCAACGACGGCACCACGATCTGCGGCATGGGCGACGCCGCCGGCTACGCCACCGTCGGGATCATCGCCAAATACCGCGACGAGTTCGAGTACTGGATCAAGAACGGCCGCTCGCTGCACGGCGGCCGCCTCGAAGCGGCCGACCACGAGTGGCAGCCGGAGGCGGCACTCCATGGTTGAGATCTGGATCGACGGCGACCGGGTCGAGGCCGAGGACGGCCAGACCGTGATGCAGGCGGCGCGTGCCAGCGGCCACGAGATCCCCTACTTCTGCTGGCATCCGGCCCTGTCGGTGCCCGGCAACTGCCGCATCTGCATGGTCGAGGTCGAGGGCGACGGCGCCTCCGCCGGCTGGCTCGACATCGCCTGCAACATGCCGATCGCCAACGGCATGCGCGTCAGCACCGATTCTCCGAGGGTGCGGGCGCGGCGCAAGGAGATGCTGCAGCTCGTCACGCTCAACCACCCGGTCGACTGCGGCATCTGCGACAAGGCGGGCGAATGCACCCTGCAGGACTACCACTACAAGTACAACGGCGAGCCCTCGGTCTCGCGCGATGCCAAGGTGCAGGCGACCAAGCACCACGCGCTCTCCGAGCGCATCGTCCTCGACAACGAGCGCTGCATCCTGTGCTCGCGCTGCGTCCGCTTCACGCGCGAGATCTCCAAGTCCAACGGCCTCGGCATCCAGAACCGGGGCGACCACTCGCTGGTGCGCGCGGTCGAGAACGGCGCCTTCGAGCGCGACCCGTATTCCGACAACGTCATCGACCTCTGCCCGGTCGGCGCGCTGCTGTCGCGACCCTTCCTGCACAAGGCGCGGGTCTGGTACCTCGAGCCGACGGCCTCGATCTGCCCGGGCTGCGAGCGCGGCTGCAGCGTCGACATCTGGCACCGCAAGAAGGAATGGAAGCTGAATCGGCTGGATCCGGCCGCGAACGCGCGCATCGACCGGGTGACGCCGCGCGAGAACCCGGCCGTCAACGGACCTTGGATCTGCAACAAGGGCCGCGATCTCGCCGCCGTGTTCGAGCGACCGCGCGCCACGGCGGCGATGATCCGCGGCGCGGCCGTCGAGCTCGAAGCCGCGATCGAGCAGGCGGGCGCGCTGATCGCCGCAGCGCGCCACCCGGCGGCGCTGGTCTCGAGCTGGGGCTCGAACGAGGAGCTGGCCGCCTTCCATGCCGCGTTCGGCACCCGCTTCACCTGCTACGTCAAGGCCGACCACCTGCCGCAGCCGGGAGAGCGCCTCGAGGACGAGCTGCTGATCAAGCCCGACAAGAACCCGAACCGGCGCGCCGCCACCGCCCTCTATCCGCCGCTGCCCGCCGTGCCGGGCGCCGCCTTCCCCACGGGATGCGACCTCGTCCTGGTGTGGGGCGAGGGCTGCGACTTCGACGCCTTGCCACCCGGAGCGAGGATCGTCCACCTCGACGCCTGGCGGCATCCGGCCGAAGCCCGCGCCGATGTCTTCCTGCCGATCAGCGTGCAGACCGAGCGCAGCGGCCACTACACGAACTTCGCCGGCGTGGTGAGCCGCTTCGAGGCGTGCTTCGACAAGCCCGCCACGGTGGCCCATGCAGAGGCCCTGTTCGCCGCACTGGCGGTGCCGGCACGGGTGGAAGCGTCGTGACGCAGGACCTCAGCGTCTCCCTCGTTTTCATCGTCTACGCGATGGGGATGCTGATCACCTTCGGCACGGTCCTGACCTGGGTCGAGCGCAAGCAGGCGGCGGTGATGTCCGATCGCATCGGCGCCAACCGGGCCTACATCCGCATTCCGTTCACGCAGTTCAAGCTGATCTGGTGGGGCCTGTTCCACGGCATTGCCGACGGCCTGAAGATGATGCTGAAGGAGAACTTCCAGCCGGTCACCTACGACCGCGTCGCCTACGCCATCGCCCCCTGGGTCGTGTTCACGCCGGTGCTGCTGGTCTTCGCCGTCGTCCCCTTCGGCGGCACGCTCGACCCGGGGCGCCTCTTTCCGGCGCTCGCCGACTGGTTCCACGGCCGCACCTACCCGATGCAGATCGCCCGGCTCGACGCCGGCCTGCTCATCGTGTTCGCGTTCAGCGGCCTGACCATCATCGGCACGATGCTCGCCGGCTGGTCCTCGGCGAACAAGTTCTCGCTCCTCGGCGGCCTGCGCGCCGGCTCGCAGATGATCTCCTACGAGCTCGTCATGGGCCTCACCGTGCTCGGGCTGATCCTGCTCTTCGGCTCGATCGACCTCGGCGCGATCGTGCGCCGGCAGTCCGGCATCGCCCTCGGCTGGCTGCCGGCCTGGGGCATCGTCTACCAGCCCTTCGGCGCCCTGCTCTTCCTGACCGCGGCCATCGCCGAGAACAAGCGCATTCCGTTCGACCTGCCCGAGGCCGAGTCCGAGCTCATCGCCGGCTACTACACCGAGTACACGTCGATGAAGATGGGCCTGTTCATGTTCGCCGAGTTCATCGAGATCGCGATCGTCGGCGCGCTGTTCACGACGCTCTTCCTCGGCGGCTACAACCTTCCCTTCATGAGCGACGCCGGCTTCGCCCTGCCCGGCGGCGTCACCCTCGCCATGAGCCACGGCGCGGTCGTCGTGACGCAGCTCGTCGTCTTCCTCGTCAAGGTGCTGCTGGTGTGCAGTTTCCAGATCCTGGTCCGCTGGTCGCTGCCGCGCTTCCGCTACGACCAGGTGCTCGCCTTCGCCTGGAAGTTCATGCTGCCGCTGGCGCTCGCCAATCTCGTCGTCACCGCGGTGATCCTGTGGTCGCACGGAGGCGCGCTGTGAAGGTGTCCTACCGGCGCAAGCGCTACTGGAACGAGCCGACGCTGACGGCCTGGGAGCGCGCCTACCTGCCCGAGATCATGCGCGGCCTGGCGGTCACCAGCACCGTGTTCCTGCGCAACATGTGGCGCTGGGTCACCGGCCGCAAAGGCGCGCTCACGACCTACTACCCGGAGGAGAAGCGCGCCGACTACGCGCCCCTCAACCGCGGCAAGCACATCCTGACGCAGCGCCCCGACGGCAAGCCGCAGTGCATCGCCTGCAACATGTGCGCGACGGTGTGCCCGGCCAAGGTGATCGAGATCGAGGCCGGCTTCGACCCGGCCGATGTGGCGCACCCCAAGTTCCCGATCCGCTTCGAGATCGACTACTCGCGCTGCATCTTCTGTGGCCTGTGCGTCGAGGCCTGCCCGGAGGACGCGATCCGCATGGCGCCCGAAACGCCCGGGCTGCCCTCCGGGGACCGGCACCGGATGTGGCTCGGCCTCGAGGAGATGCTGACCTGGCAGCCGCAGAGCGACGTCGCCAAGCCCTATCCGCCCGCCGGCGGGGCGGCACCGAACGGAGGCCCGCGATGATCGAGACCCTGCTCGGCCACGTCGACACGCTGCTCCTGCTCGCCTGCGCCGGCGGCGCGCTCGCCGGCGGAGCGCTGATGCTGGTGCTGCGCCAGCCGATGCGCGTGGCGATGGCGCTGATCGCGACCATGCTCTTCCTCGCCGGCATCTACGGCCTGCTCGGCATGCACTTCATCGCCGCGTTCCAGGTGCTGATCTACGTCGGCGCGGTGATGCTGTTCATGGTCTACGTGATCATGCTGCTCGAGGTCCGCGAGTCGGACGGGGCGCGCTACTCGCGCCTCCTGCTGCCGGGCGCGGCCGGATTGCTGCTGCTGCTGTTCGCGCTCGCCGCGAGCGTCTGGCGCCCCCTGCCCTCGCCCAAGGGCGAGATCGGCGACGTCGGCTACGGCATCGCCGCCTTCTCCGCCGATTTCCTCGGCCCGTACTGGCTGCTCTTCGAGCTCACCTCGGTGCTGCTGGTGGCGGCGGTGGTGGCGGCGCTGGCAGCGATCCGGGTAGGCCGCCAGGCCGCCGAGGGGAGAACGCATGGATAGGACCCAGCTCCTCATCGGCGTCGCCGTGGCGCTCTTCAGCATCGGCCTGGTCGGCGTGATCGTGCGCCGCCACGTCCTGGTGATGCTGATGTGCATGGAGCTGATGCTCAACGGCGTCAACCTGAGCCTGGTCACCTTCGCCCAGCAGACCTCGACCACGGTCGGCGCGGTGCTGGTCTTCCTGATCTTCGTCGTCGCCACCGTCGAGATCGCGCTCGCCATACCGATCGTGCTGCTGCTGGTACGCACCAAGCGCACGCTCGACCTCGGCGCCTACAGCGACCTCAAGGGCTAAGGATCCAGCGATGCTCACCGCGATCGTCCTCCTGCCCCTGCTCGGCTTCGTCCTGAACGGCGCGCTCGCGACCCGCCTGGGCGGCAACCGCTTCGGCCCGCGCTTCGTCAGCGTCGTCGGCTGCGGCCTGCCGATCGCCTCCTTTCTCCTCGTCGTCAAGACGCTGCTCGAGCTGCGCGCGGGCGGCTGGGCGCCGCTCGTCGAGATCGCCTACCGCTGGGCCCTGATCGGCGACAACACGTTCGAGATCGCCTTCTATTTCGACCGGCTGAGCGCGGTCATGGCGCTGGTGGTCACGGGCGTCGGCTCGGTGATCCACGTCTACTCGATCGGCTACATGAAGGACGACGAGGGCTACGGGCGCTTCTTCGCCTACCTGAACCTGTTCCTCTTCTTCATGCTGCTGCTGGTGCTGGGCCGCTCGCTGCTCGTGCTCTTCGTCGGCTGGGAAGGCGTCGGCCTCGCCTCCTACCTGCTGATCGGCTTCTGGTTCGACGACCTCGCCAACGCCCGCGCCGGCAAGAAGGCGTTCGTCACCAACCGCATCGGCGACGCCGGCTTCCTGCTCGGCATGTTCGTGCTCTTCCAGGCCGTCGGCACGCTCGACATGGATCGCATCAATGCCGCCTTCGCCGGGCCGGCGCTGCCCGCGGTCTCGGCAAGCCTGGTCGGCGTCCTGCTCTTCATCGGCGCGACGGGCAAGTCGGCGCAGATCCCGCTGCACGTCTGGCTGCCCGACGCCATGGCCGGCCCGACGCCGGTCTCGGCACTGATCCACGCGGCGACGATGGTGACGGCGGGGGTCTACCTGGTGGCGCGGATGTCGGCGGTGTACCTGCATGCGCCGGAGGCGTCGGCGCTGATCGCCGTCGTCGGCGTCGCCACGGCCTTCTTCGCCGCCACGATCGCCGTCGTCCAGACCGACATCAAGAAGGTGCTCGCCTACTCGACCATCTCGCAGCTCGGCTTCATGTTCCTGGCGCTCGGCGTCGGCGCCTACGGCGTCGCGATCTTCCACCTCGTCACCCACGCCTTCTTCAAGGCCTGCCTCTTCCTCGGCGCGGGCAGCGTGATCCACGCGCTCGGCGGCGAGCAGGACGTGCGCCGCATGGGCG
>DATCGH010000153.1:0-6714 GCA_036509055.1 Caldimonas sp. | reverse complement strand
GCTTCGTGAACGGCACGCAGCAGGGGCTCGGCGAGGCCGAGAGTATCGAAAGTCATGAAGGAGAGTTCTGCCAAATCATCGGCCTGCTGCCCGCGGAACGGGCGCCAGTCGAAGGCAGACGGGGGAAAGGAGTCGGAAGCGACTGCGTCGGCGCTGACTGGAAAACATGGCGACGCGAGCCGTGATTGTAGTCGAGCGGCCCCGTCGGCGCCCCGCAAGGCTTCACGCAGGTGCGTCGCCCCGGTAAGAAGTCGGAGATTAATCCGACCATCGTCGATGGCCGTCGCAATAATGTCGCAGGGCAAAGTTCTCCTGGAGGGATTCTTGAACGAGCCTCCTCTGCGGCAGCGCCTGGCGACGATCCTCGTCGCCGACGTTGCCGGCTATTCGCGCCTGATGGGCTGCGACGAGCCCGGCACGGTCGCCGCGCTCGACCGGGCGCGCGCGGTCTTCCGCGAGTCCATCGAGGAGCTCGAGGGCCGGGTGATCGACATGGCCGGCGATTCGGTGCTCGCGGTGTTCGATGCCGCCACCTGTGCTGTCAAGTGCGCCCTGGCGGTGCAGCGCACCCTGGCCACGGCCGGGCAGGACCTCGCCGAGGACCTGAGGATGCGCTTTCGCATCGGCGTGCACCTCGGCGACGTGATGGAAAAGAGCGACGGCAGCGTCTATGGCGACGGCGTCAACATCGCCGCGCGGCTCGAATCGCTGGCCCAGCCGGGCGGGGTGGCGATTTCCGAGCCGGTGCTGTGGGCGGTGAAGAAGCGCGTCGATGCCCGCTTCGAGGACTTTGGCGAGCACGCCGTCAAGAACATCGCCGAGCCGGTGCGCGTCTTCCGCTTTCATCACGAGCAGGCCGCCGCGACCCCGGGCGCCGATGCGGGTGCCGGCAGCGGCGCGGCCGGGCGGGCGGCGGCGAACGAGCCGGCGGCGGCCAAGCTCGGCGCGGCGCGCGACCGCGCCGACAAGCCCTCGATCGCCGTGCTGCCGTTCAACAACATGAGCGGCGACCCCGAGCAGGAGTTCTTCGCCGACGGCATCACCGAGGACATCATCACCGAGCTGTCGCGGTTCCGCGAGCTGTTCGTGATCTCGCGCAATTCCTCGTTCAAGTTCAAGGGCCGGGCGGTCGAGGTGCAGAAGTTCGCCGCCGAGCTCGGCGTGCAGTACGTCGTCGAAGGCAGCGTGCGCAAGGTCGGGCAGCGGGTGCGCATCACGGTCCAGCTGATCGACGCCAAGACCGACCACCATCTCTGGGCCGAGCGTTACGACCGCGACCTCGAGGACATCTTCGCGATCCAGGACGAGGTCACGCGGTCGATCGTCGCCACCCTGCCCGGGCGGGTCGAGGCGGCGGCGCGCGACCGCGCCGCTCGCGTCACCACCGACAACATGGCGGCCTACGAGTGCGTCCTCACCGGCAAGGTCCTGCACCACCGCAGCAAGCGCGAGGACAACGCCCGGGCGCTGCGCCTGCTCGAGCGGGCGATCGAGCTCGATCCCGGCTATGGCCACGCCTATGCCTGGAAGGCCTGCGTGCTCGGCCAGTCCTGGGTCTACCAGTGGTGCGAGAGCCGGCCCGACACCGAGGTGCTGATCCGGGCGGCGCTCGACACCGCCCTCGCGCTCGACGACAACGACAGCGACGTGCATCGCATCCTGGCGGCGGTCAACCTCATCCAGGAGCACTACGACCTGGCGGTCTACCACCAGCGGCGGGCGCTCAGCCTCAACCCGAACGACGACCTGGTCGTCGTCCAGCAGGGCGAGATGCTGACCTGGCTGGGGCAGCCGGATGAGGGCATCGAGTGGATCAAGAAGGCGATGCGCCTCAATCCCTATCACCCGGAGCGCTTCTGGAACCACCTGGCGCGGGCCTGCTTCGCCGCCCGGCGCTACGACGAGGCGGTCGAGGCGCTGCGCTGCGTCACCTCGGCCGACACGATGCTTCGCGCCTCGCTGGCCGCCTGCCACGCGCAGCGCGGCGACGATGCCGGCGCGGCCGAGCAGCGCCGGCTCGCCCTGGCGCTGGCCCCGAGCTTCGGCGTCGCCGAGTACCTGGCGAGCCTGCACTACCGCGATCCGGCCGACCGCGAGCACCACCGCCAGGCACTCGAGCGCGCGGGCTTTCCGCCCTGACCGGGCGGGCCCGGCGCGGCCCGGTGACAATAGGCGGATCGGCCAGCGCGGGCCTCGCGCCGTGCCTTCCCCTTTCTTCTTCAGTCGGACGCCTTCGTCCAGGACATTTGCATGGCTCAGTACGTCTTATCGAAACAATTGCCCGCCTTCGGCGGCCTCCCCTCACTTCGTTCGCGGAGGGCCATGTAGCCATGGCGCAATATGTTTTCACGATGAACCGCGTGGGCAAGATCGTTCCGCCCAAACGGCAGATCCTCAAGAACATCTCGCTCTCCTTCTTCCCCGGCGCCAAGATCGGCGTGCTCGGCCTGAACGGCTCGGGCAAGTCGACCCTGCTCAAGATCATGGCCGGCATCGACCATGACATCGAGGGCGAGGCGACGCCGATGCCGGGCCTCAGGATCGGCTACCTGCCGCAGGAGCCGCAGCTCGACCCCGACCAGACCGTGCGCCAGGCGGTGGAAGAGGGGATCGGCGGCTCGCTCGCCGCCAAGAAGCGGCTCGACGAGGTGTACGCGGCCTACGGTGAGGAGGGTGCCGACTTCGACGCGCTCGCCGCCGAGCAGGCCGAGCTCGAGGCGCAGATCGCCGCCGCCGGCGGCGAGAACACCGACCTGCAGCTCGAGATCGCCGCCGACGCGCTGCGCCTCGCGCCCTGGGACGCGGTCATCGGCAAGCTCTCGGGCGGCGAGAAGCGCCGCGTCGCGCTCTGCCGGATGCTCCTCTCCAAGCCCGACATGTTGCTGCTCGACGAGCCGACCAACCACCTCGACGCCGAATCGGTCGACTGGCTCGAGCAGTTCCTGCAGCGCTTTCCGGGCACCGTGGTGGCGATCACCCACGACCGCTACTTCCTCGACAACGCCGCCGAATGGATCCTCGAGCTCGACCGCGGCTCGGGCATTCCGTACAAGGGCAACTACTCGCTCTGGCTGGAGCAGAAGGAAACCCGCCTCGAGCAGGAGCAGAAGACCGAGGACGCGCGCACCAAGGCGATGAAGAAGGAGCTCGAGTGGGTTCGTCAGAACCCCAAGGGCCGCCAGGCCAAGAGCAAGGCGCGCATCGCCCGCTTCGAGGAGCTCTCCGACATCGAGTACCAGAAGCGCAACGAGACCAACGAGATCTTCATCCCGGTCGCCGACCGCCTCGGCCACGAGGTGATCGAGTTCGAGAACGTCAGCAAGAGCTTCGGCGACCGCCTGCTGATCGACGACCTCAGCTTCAAGGTGCCGGCCGGCGCGATCGTCGGCATCATCGGCCCGAACGGCGCCGGCAAGTCGACCCTGTTCCGCATGATTGCCGGGAAGGAGAAGCCGGACAGCGGCATCGTCAAGATCGGCGCCACCGCGAAGATGGCCTTCGTCGAGCAGAGCCGCGAGGTGCTGGAGAACGAAAAGACGGTCTGGCAGGACGTCTCGGGCGGCCTCGACAACCTCGTGGTCGGCAAGTTCACGATGCCGAGCCGGGCCTACCTGGGCCGCTTCAACTTCAAGGGCAACGACCAGCAGAAGCTGGTCGGCAACCTTTCCGGCGGCGAGCGCGGGCGGCTGCATCTGGCCAAGACGCTGATCGCCGGCGGCAACGTGCTGATGCTCGACGAGCCGTCGAACGACCTCGACGTCGAGACCCTGCGCGCCCTCGAGGATGCGCTGCTCGAGTTCGCCGGCTCGATCATGGTGATCAGCCACGACCGCTGGTTCCTCGATCGCATCGCCACCCACATCCTGGCCGCCGAGGGCGACTCGAAGTGGACCTTCTTCGACGGCAACTACCAGGAATACGAGGCCGACAAGAAGAAGCGCCTCGGCGAGGAGGGCGCCAAGCCCAAGCGCCTGCGCTTCCGCTCGATGCATCACTGACAGCCGGGCGCGCCGCCCGCCCCGGCACCGAGACTTTTGCCAGTTCCGAGAACCTTTCCTCCGCCGTACCATCGAACGCGCTTTTTGCCGCTTTCCCGCCGAGGGCTTTCGCATGTCCGCTCGCCTTGACTTCTCCGCCCGCGCCTCGGGTCTCGTCCTCGCGGCCTTCGCGCTCGGCGGCTGCACCACCTTCCAGACCTTCGTCACCGGCTCGGCCGCTCCGGCGCCCGCCGGCGGCGCTTCGGCGCCGAACGGTGCGGTCGGCCCCGGCGGCGCCGCCGCGGGCCTGCGTCCGCCCGGCGCCCCGCCGGTCGCCGCCGCGCCGGGGGCGCTGCGCTCGTTCGCCGAGGTAATCAAGGACGCGAAGCGGACCGATGCGGCGATCGCCTTCTGGCAGAAGGACGACAAGATCTGGCTGGAGCTGCGTCCCGAAGACCTGAACCAGCCGTTTTTTCTCTCCGCCAAGCTCAAGACCGGCATCGGCGAGCGCGGCTTCTACGGCGGCATGATGCAGGACAGCGGCGTCATCGAGTTCCGCCGCGTCTACAACCAGGTGCAGATGATCTGGCGCAACGTCGGCTACGTCGCCAGGCCGGGCACGCCCGAGGCCGCGGCGATCGAGGCCAGCTACTCGCCCAGCCTGATCGCCAGCGCGCCGGTGCTGAGCCAGCCCGACCCGGAGAGGAAGGCGGTGCTGGTCGAGGCCAACACGCTCTTCCTCGCCGACCTGCTGGGCATCGGCATGGACCTGCAGCGCAGCTATCGCCAGGGCTATGCCTTCGATCCGCGCAACTCGGCGATCACCAAGGCGCGCGGCAGCGCCGACCAGCTCGTGCTCGAGGTCCTCGGCCACTTCGCCACGGCGTCGATCACGGTGCCGCAGGCGGGCATGCCCCCGGGCCTGCCGCAGCCCTCGGCGCCGCGCTCGCTGCCGGACCCGCGCAGCATGTTCCTCGGGATGCACTATTCGCTGGCGCGGCTCCCGGCCGAGCCGATGAAGGGCCGCAAGGCCGACGCGCGGGTCGGCTACTTCGACAGCGGCCGCTTCGACTTCAGCAACGACCTCGATCGCACCCCGCGGCAGCGCTTCGTCAACCGCTGGCGGCTGGAGAAGAAGGATCCGGCGGCGGCGCTCTCGGAGCCGGTCAAGCCGATCGTCTACTGGATCGACCGGACCGTGCCGGTCAAGTACCGCCCGGCCATCACCGCCGGCGTGCTCGAATGGAACAAGGCGTTCGAGAGGATCGGCTTCAAGGACGCCGTCCAGGTGCAGGTCCAGGCCGACGACGCCGACTTCGACACGCTCGACCTGAACCGGGCCTCGATCCGCTGGATGACCAACGCCTCGCCGGTGTTCGGCGCAATCGGCCCGAGCCACGTCGACCCGCGCAGCGGCGAGATCCTCGACGCCGACATCGGCATCGAGAGCCTGTCGTCGCGCACCATCCGCTCGACCCGGGCCCAGGTGCTGACCGGCGCCGGGGTCGAGAACCCGTTCGGCGCCCAGCCGCTCGCCGCCCACGAATTGCAGCTGCTCGCTTCCGGGCGCTTCTGCAACTACGAGGAAGGGGCCGGCGAGCAGATGGCCTACGCGCTCGACGTGCTCGAGGCGCGAGGCGACCTCGATCCCGACAGCCCCGAGGCGGCGGCCTTCGTCGAGGCCTACCTGAAGGACGTGACGATGCACGAGGTCGGGCACACGCTCGGCCTGCGCCACAACTTCCGCTCGTCGCGGGCGTACACCCTGAAGCAGCTCGCCGACCCGGCGTTCACCCGCGCCAACGGCATCGCCGGCTCGGTGATGGACTACGCGCCGATCAACCTCAACGCCCCTGGCGAGCCGCGCGCCTCCTACGGCACGCCGTTCAACGACACCCTCGGCCCGTACGACTACTGGGCGATCGAGTTCGCCTACAAGCCGCTGCCCGACGGCCTCAGCCCGGCCGAGGAGAAGGCGGCGCTGGAGAAGATCGCCGGCCGAAGCGCCGAGCCACAGCTCGCCTACGGCACCGACGAGGACAACTTCCTCGGCATCGACCCCGAGTCGCTGCAGATGGACCTGGGCAACGACGCCATCGGCTTCGCCAAGAAGCGGATCGCGATCGCCCAGGACCTGCTGAAGCGCCAGGAAGCGCGCCAGCTCCGGCCCGACCAGGACTACAACCTGCTGAAGCGCTCGGTCACCTACGCGATCCGCGACGTCGCCCGTGCCGCCAACGTGCTCTCCCGCCAGATCGGCGGCGTGCGCACGGTGCGCGACTCGCCCGGCACCGGCCGCGACCCGCTCGCTCCGGTTCCGGTGGCCGACCAGCGCGAGGCGCTCGACGTCATCACCGGCAGCCTGCTTTCGGCCGACAGCCTGCGCGTCTCGCCGACGCTGCAGCGCAAGCTCGCCACCGACTTCAGCGAGCGCTGGGAGGCGCTGCGCGGCGGCGAGGGCTCGGCCCAGACCGACTACTCGCCGTCGGAGCAGGTGCTCGGCCTGCAGCGCTCGCTGCTCGCGGTGCTGATGAGCGACACGGTCGCGACGCGGCTCCTGGACAGCAGCGAGAAGGCGCCGGTCGGCAGCGGCCGCGCCCTGCGCATGCCCGAGCTCTACGGCCGCCTGTCGCAGGCGGTGTGGAGCGAGCTCGATGGCAGCGGCGACATCGCCTCGCTGCGCCGCGAGGTGCAGCGTGACCACGTCAACCGCATCTCGGCGATGCTGATCCGGCCC
>DATCGH010000152.1:0-3049 GCA_036509055.1 Caldimonas sp. | reverse complement strand
GCTCATGGTCTCGGCCAGCCTCAACATGACCGACATCGTCCTCGGCCAGGGCAAGGGCTGGTTCGCCGAGCGCGGCCTCACCTTTCTCAGCTGGAACTGGCTGCCGCTGCTGCCGATCTTCGTCGTCTACGTGATCTCGGGCATCGCCGAGACCAACCGGGCGCCGTTCGACGTCGTCGAGGGCGAGTCCGAGATCGTCGCCGGCCACATGGTCGAGTACTCGGGCATGGCCTTCGCGATGTTCTTCCTCGCCGAGTACGCCAACATCCTCCTGGTCTCGGCGCTGGCGGCGGTGATGTTCCTCGGCGGCTGGATGGCGCCGGTGTCGTTCGCCGTCCTCGGCCTGCAGACGCCCGAGTGGATCGTCGCCACCGCCTGGTTCTGGAACTGGCTCTGGCTCTTCGCCAAGATCTTCGTCATCGCCACCCTGTTCCTCTGGGTGCGGGCGACCTTCCCGCGCTTCCGCTACGACCAGATCATGCGCCTCGGCTGGAAGATCTTCATTCCGGTCACGCTGGTCTGGCTCGTCGTCGTCGGCCTCGTGATCCAGTCGCCCTGGAACATCTGGAAATAGCATGGCGCAAGCGACACCGATCAAGGACTTCCTCTCGAGCTTCATGCTCGGCGAGCTGTTCAAGGGCATGAAGCTCACCGGCCGGCACTTCCTGGCGAAAAAGGTGACCGTGCAGTACCCGGAGGAGAAGACGCCGCTCTCGCCGCGCTTTCGCGGCCTGCATGCACTGCGCCGCTACGAGAACGGCGAGGAGCGCTGCATCGCCTGCAAGCTGTGCGAGGCGGTCTGCCCGGCGCTGGCGATCACGATCGAGAGCGACGTCCGCGACGACGGCTCGCGCCGGACGACGCGCTACGACATCGACCTCACCAAGTGCATCTTCTGCGGCTTCTGCGAGGAGAGCTGCCCGGTCGACTCGATCGTCGAGACGCACATCTTCGAGTACCACGGCGAGAAGCGCGGCGACCTGTACTTCACCAAGGACATGCTGCTCGCCGTCGGCGACCGCTACGAACCCGAGATCGCCGCGGCGAAGGAGGCGGACGCCAAGTACCGCTGAGGCGCCGCGCCGCCCGGAGAAGGGCGGCGGGGGGCAGGCGTGCGCGAACCGATTCCCATGACGACTTCCACCGCACTGTTCTACGTCTTCTCGCTGGTGCTGCTGTTCGCGGGTTTTCGCGTCATCACCGCGCGCAGCCCCGTGTACGCCGCCCTGTACCTGGTGCTCGCGTTCTTCAGCGCCGCCTGCGTCTGGATCCTGCTGCGCGCCGAGTTCCTGGCGATCGCGCTGGTGCTGGTCTATGTCGGCGCGGTGATGGTGCTGTTCCTGTTCGTGGTGATGATGCTCGACGTCGACACCGCGTCACTGCGCGTCGGCTTCTGGAAGCACTTTCCGGTGGCGCTGCTGGTCGGCGTGGTGATCGCCCTCGAGATGGCGGCGGTGCTGATTCCGGGCTTCTTCGTCTCCCAGGCGCGGCCGCTGTCGGCGGAGGCGCTCAAGCTCGGCAACACCAAGCTGCTCGGCGTCGACGTCTACACCAACTATCTCTATCCGCTGCAGATCGCGGCGGTGATCCTGCTGGTGGCGATCGTCGCCGCGATCTCGCTGACGCTGCGCGCCCGCAAGGACACCAAGCGCACCGACCCGTCGCAGCAGGTCAGGGCGAAGAAGGCCGACCGGGTGCGGCTGGTGTCGATGAAACCGGAGGCGCCGGCGCACGACGACGCCAGCGTGGCACCGCCGCCGGTGGGGGACAAGCGATGAGCCTCGGACCGATCACGCTCGGCCATTACCTGACGGTGAGCTCGATCCTGTTCGCCCTCTCGGTGATCGGCATCTTCCTCAACCGCAAGAACCTGATCGTGCTGCTGATGGCGATCGAGCTGATGCTGCTCGCCGTCAACCTCAACTTCGTCGCCTTCTCGTACTACCTCGGCGACATGGCCGGGCAGGTGTTCGTGTTCTTCATCCTCACCGTCGCCGCCGCCGAATCGGCGATCGGCCTGGCGATCCTGGTGGTGCTGTTCCGCACCCGCTCGACGATCGCCGTCGACGAGCTCGACACCCTGAAGGGCTAGGGCCGAAGCATGGCAGCACAACTCTCCTCGGGCCTGCTCCTCGCCGTGCCGGTGGCGCCGCTGGTCGGCGCCGTCGTCGCCGGCCTGTTCGGCCGGCATGTCGGCCGCCGCGGCTCGCACCTCGTCACCATCCTCGGCGTGGCGATCTCGTTCGCGATCTCCGCCTGGGTTCTCTACGAAGTGGCGGCGCACGGCGCCCGCTTCAACGCCACGGTCTACGAGTGGATGGTGCTGGGCGGCGGCGGCCCGGGCAGCCTGAAGATGGAGATCGGCTTCCTCGTCGACGGCCTGACCGCGATGATGATGGCGGTCGTCACCTTCGTCTCGCTGATGGTGCACGTCTACACCATCGGCTACATGGCCGACGACCCGGGCTACCAGCGCTTCTTCAGCTACATCTCGCTCTTCACCTTCTCGATGCTCATGCTGGTCATGAGCAACAACTTCCTGCAGCTGTTCTTCGGCTGGGAGGCGGTGGGCCTGGTCTCCTACCTGCTGATCGGCTTCTGGTACACCCGGCCGACGGCGATCTTCGCCAACATGAAGGCGTTCATCGTCAACCGGGTCGGCGACTTCGGCTTCATCCTCGGCATCGGCCTGATCGTCGCCTACGCCGGCACGCTCAACTACGGCGAGGCCTTCGCCCGCGGCGGCGAACTGGCGAAGCTGGGCTTTCCCGGGATGGACTGGCGGCTGATCACGGTGATCTGCATCTGCCTCTTCATCGGCGCCATGGGCAAGAGCGCGCAGGTGCCGCTGCACGTCTGGCTGCCCGATTCGATGGAAGGCCCGACGCCGATCTCGGCCCTGATCCATGCCGCGACGATGGTGACCGCCGGCATCTTCATGGTGGCGCGGATGTCGCCGCTGTTCGAGCTCTCCGACACCGCGCTCTCGGTGGTGCTGATCATCGGCGCGATCACCGCGCTCTTCATGGGCTTCCTCGGCGTCATCCAG
>DATCGH010000151.1:0-2982 GCA_036509055.1 Caldimonas sp. | reverse complement strand
ATGATCGGCTTGGTCGCGACCCGGGCGCACCACTTCAGCGCCGAGAGCTGCCAGCCGCCGGTGCCGAAGCCCGTCTTCAGCTTGGTGATGCAGACCTTGCCCGGGCCGACGCCGACCTTGGTCGCGTCGGCGCCCCAGTTCTCGAGGTCGATCACGGCCTCCGGCGTGGCGACGTTGCCGGCGATGACGAAGGCCTTCGGCAGCTTCTTCTTGATGTGGTCGATCATCCGGTGCACGGTGTCGGCGTGCCCGTGGGCGATGTCGATGGTGATGTAGTCGGCGCCGACGCCGTCGCTCGCCAGCCGGTCGATCACCGCGTAGTCGGGCGGCTTCACGCCCGAGCTGAGCGAGACGAACAGGCCCTTGTCGCGCATCGCCTTCGCATAGGCGACGTTGTCGACGTCGAAGCGGTGCATCACGTAGAAGAAGCCGTTCGCCGCCAGCCACTCGGTGATCGGCTCGTCGACCACCGTCTTCATGTTCGCCGGCACCACCGGCAGGGCGAAGCGGCGCGGGCCGAACTCCTGCGACGGGTCGCACTCGGCGCGGCTCTCGACGCGGCACTTGCGGGGCAGCAGCAGGATGTTGTCGTAGTCGAAGATTTCCATGGCTCGCCGCCTTTCGCGCAGACGCAAAAACGGGCGCTTCCAGGAGCGCCCGTGTCGGCATTCTACGGACATGGCCGTGGCACCGGTCGGCCCGGCCGCAACAGCCCTGCCGTCGACATGACGCGCTTGCCGGCGCCGCCGCAACGCCGCCGCAACGCCTTCTGCAGACCATGCGTCGCAGGAGGAACCCGACCATGCCGACATTGCTTGCCTCGTCCCTTGTCCGCCTCGACCGCCGCCGCGGCCGGCTCCCGGCCACCGCCCTGCGCGGGCTGCTCGTGTCGATCGCGGCCCTGGCCGCAGGTGCGGCCGAAGCGGGCGATGTCTCCCTAGGCCTCGGCGCGGCGGCGAGCCGCGGCGAGGGCCGCTGCGTCGATGCCTTCCCCTGTGACCGCAGCAGCGGCGGCGGCAAGGCGTTCGGCGCCTACCGCTTCGACGACGCCTGGGACGCGCAAGTCCTGTACTTCGGCGGCCACAGCTTCAAGGGCGGCGACACCACGTCGCTCGGCACCGAGTTCGGCGGCACCTTCAAGGTCAGCGGCCTCGGCCTCTCGGCCGGCTACCGCTGGACGCTTGCGCCGGAGTGGAGCCTGACCGGCCGCGCCGGCATCGCCGCGGTGCGAACCCGCTTCGACTACGCCGACATCGACCTCGACAGCGCCAGCAAGTCGACGGCGCAGCCGCTCGCGGGCTTGCGCCTCGCCTATCGGGCAACGCCGCAGGTCGACATCGGCCTCGACTACGACGTCACCCGCTTCAAGGTGCACACGACCCACGGCCCGCTGCACATGCTGGGCCTCTCCGTGCAATTCACGTTCTGACGACCGGAGCGCCGCCATGACCTCGATCCGCCTTTCCGGCTCCTTCTTCCTCCGCGGCCTGCAGGCCGCACTCGCCGCCGTCAGCCTCGCGCTCGCCGGCTGCGGCGGCAGTGCCGACGCGCCACCGCCGCCCGAGCCCGTCGAGACCGGCGTCGCCGCGCCGGTGATCACGCAGCCGCCGGCCGACCTCAGCGTCACCGCCGGCCAGCCGGCGAGCTTCTCGGTCACCGCGACCGGGACGGCGCCGCTCGCCTATCAGTGGCAGCGCGGCGGCAGCGACATCGCCGGCGCGACCAACGCCAGCTACACCGTGTCGGCAACCATGCTCGGCGACAGCGGCGCAGTGTTTCGCGCCGTCGTCAGCAACGCCGGCGGCAGCGTCACCAGCCAGAGCGCGACCCTCACCGTGACGCAAAGCGCGCCGGTGCTGACGATCACGCAGCAGCCGGCCGATGTCGGTGTCGTCGCCGGGTCGCAGGCCTCGTTCGTCGTCGCCGCCACCTGCAGTTCCGGCACGCTGACCGTGCAGTGGCAGCGCAGCCAGGGCGGCGCGGCCTTCGCGGACATCGCCGCTGCGACCGCGCTCACCTACAGCCTGGCCGCGACCAGCGGCGACACCGGCGCGCTGTTCCGCGCCGCGCTTGCGTGCAGCGGGCAGAGCGGCGCCACCAGCCTGGCTGCGACGCTCACCGTGACCGCGCCCTCGGGTGGCGCGACGATCATCGCGTTGCCGATCGTCGGCCTGCGGGGCCATGCCGACATCAACGGGCTGACCGCGATGGACGGCATGCCCGACGGAAGCACGGTGCTCGTCGCCAGCGGCCGGATCAAGCGGCTGAGCGCCGACCTGAGCTCGATCGTCACCATCGCCGGCGGGCAGTCCTTCGGCGCTGTCGACGGGGCGGCCGCGGACGCGCGCTTCTCCCAGCCGTCCGGTCTGGCGCACGACGCCGCCGGCAACGTCTATATCGCCGACACCGGCAACCACACGATCCGTCGCCTCTCCACCGACGGCACGGTCAGCACGATCGCCGGCCTGGCGGGCAGCAGCGGCAGCGCCGACGGAACCGCCGCCGCGGCCCGCTTCTCGAGCCCGCGCGGCATCTTCATGGCCCCGGACGGTGATCTCTACGTCGCCGACACGAACAACGACCGGATCCGCCGCGTCACGCTCGCCGGGGTCGTCACCACCTATGCAGGCGGCAGCCAGGGTTACCTCGACGCGGCGGCGCCGCTGGCGGCGCAGTTCCGCCTGCCGAGAAACCTGGTCGTGGCGGCGAATGGCGACGTGATCGTCTCCGACACCGGCAACAACCGGATGCGCCGCATCCTGCGCGCCGGCAGCGCCGCCGGCGCCGTGCAGACCCTCGCCGGCACCGGCGGGATTGCCCAGTTCCCGTACGCCGACGGCATCGGCACGGCGGCCAACATGGGATCGCCGAACGGCATGGCGCTGAGCGGCAATGCGGTGATCGTGCGCACCTCACCCGGCCTCCTGCGCCGCATCGATCTGGCGACGCGCGCCGTGACCCGGCTCTCCGGCCGCACCTCGG
>DATCGH010000150.1:0-5478 GCA_036509055.1 Caldimonas sp. | reverse complement strand
ACGCAGGCCACGATCGTGTCCTTGTGCACGTCCAACCCCGCACAGCGCGGATAGAGCACTTGCATGAGAACCTCCTGGCAGTCGCCGGGCGCCGCAGGCAGTCCTCGTCGTCGAAATCTACTAGGCGTGCTTCGGGGCGTCACCGCCCTCTGCCACATTGCGGGGTGCTCGCAGGACTGCGGGTCCAACTACTGAACGGGCTCACGGCACCAAGAAGAGGCCGACCTCGTCAGCAGCGCCCGATCTCATCCTACGACCGCCAGCCGTCGCCGCACAACCTCGCCCCCAGCTTCATGCCTCGGGGTCGGGTCCGCCCGATGGCGAACTACTGAGAGACGTGGACGACGCCGCGCACTACCGGGTAGATCTGGTTCTGCCAGCGCTTGCCGCTGAAGACGCCGTAGTGGCCGACGCCGGCCTGCACGTAGTGGGTGCGCAGGTAGGGCCTCAGGCCGGTGCACAGGTCGTGCGCCGCCAGGGTCTGGCCGATCGAGCAGATGTCGTCCTTCTCGCCCTCGATCGTCAGGAGCGCGGTGCGGCGGATCGCCTTGAGGTCGATCGGCCGACCGCGAAACGTCAGTTGGCCGAGCGGGAGGGCGTACTCCTGGAAAACCAGGCGGACGGTCTCGAGGTAGAACTCGGCCGAGAGGTCGGAGACGGCCATGTATTCGGCGTAGAACGCCCGCGTGATCTCCGCTTTCTCGCGTTCGTCGGCGACGAGGTTGCGGTAGTAGGCTCGGAAGGCGTCGACATGGCGCTCCTTGTTCATGCTCATGAAGGCGGAAAGCTGCATGAAGCCGGGGTAGACCCGACGCCCGGCGCCGCCGTGGCGCCACGGCACCAGGCTGATCAGGCTCTTCTCGAACCAGGAGATCGGCTTCGATGTCGCCATGCGGTTGACCGCGGTCGGGCTGACCCGGCAATCGATCGGGCCGGCCATCAGGGTGAGGCTCACCGGCGTGGCCTCGTGCCGGTCTTCGGACATCAGCGCCGTCGCCACCAGCGCGGCGACACAGGGCTGGCAGACCGCCACCACGCTGGCCCCCGGCCCCATCGCCGCCAGGAAGTCGATGATGTGCTGGGTGTACTCGTCGAGGCCGAAGCGGCCTTCACCCAGCGGCACGTCGCGCACGTTGTGCCAGTCGGTGACGTGGACGTCGTGATCGAGGAGCAGGGTGCGCACCGTATCGCGCAGCAGGGTGGCGAAGTGACCGGACATCGGCGCGACCACCAGCACCTTGGGTTGCGCACCGCCACCTTCCTTGCGAAAGCGCAGCAGGGTGGCGAACGGGGTGACGAGCACGGCTTGCTCGGTGACCGGCACCGGCTCGGCGCCGACCATGACGCTGTCGATCTGCCAGGCGGGCCGCCGGTGCGTCACCTCCGCGAGCTCGAACACCTTGCAGGCGGCGACCGCCCGGCGATGCACTGGCGGCGCCTCCGCGCCCTGCGATTCGAGAAAGGGCAGCGACAGGCGGGAGAGGGTGCGTACGGGCCACATCAGGTCGCTGTGGGTCTGGTACGCGTGGTACATCATGGGTCGGACGCCTTATGGTTGTGCACCGGAGCGAGCAACTTGTGCGCCAGCCATGGCGGGACGCCTTCTGTCGTGGCACAGCGATTGCGTCATAAGCGTGCATGAGTGATGTCGCAGCGCCCAGCCGGTCCAAGCTCGCACGCAAGTCCGGTGCGGCCGGACGACCCGCGAAGACGGCCGCCCCCAAGCCGGGGGCGGTGAAGAAGAAGAGCGGGACGGCCGCGGCGTCGCTGACGCTCAGCAGCAAGAACTACTCGTCCTGGTCGCTGCGCGGCTGGCTGCTGGTGCGCTTTGCCGGGCTGGCGTTCGACGAGGTCATGGTCTCGCCCGACGACGCCGACGTTCGCAAGGAACTGCTGCTGCTCGCGCCCTCGATCCGCGTGCCCTGCCTGACCCACAACGGGGCGAAGGTCTGGAACACCCTGGCGATCGCCCAGTACCTCGACGAAGTCCGGCCCGAGGCGGGACTGTTGCCCGCCGACCGGATCGCCCGGGCGCACTGCCGCTCGGTCTGCGGCGAGATGGGCTCCGGCTTCGCCAACCTGCGCTCCGCCCTGCCGATGAACCTGAAGGCGCGCCACCCGGGCTACAAGATCTGGGCCGGCGCCCAGCCCGACATCGACCGCATCGTCGAGATCTGGACCGAGTGCCTGGCGACCTACGGCGGCCCGTGGCTGTTCGGCAAGCACCGGACCATGGCCGACGCGATGTTCGCGCCGGTCGTCACCCGCTTCCTCACCTACGACGTGAAGCTCAGCAAGGTCTGCTTCGCCTACTGCCAGACGGTGATGGCGATGCCGGAGATGCGAGAGTGGATCGCCGCCGCCAAGCGCGAGCCCGACGACATCGAAGAGCTCGACATGGACTTCTGAGCCGAGCGCGGAGCGCCCGGCCGTGGGTTACCAGGGCTTCGGATCCGGCACCGCTGCCGGCGCCGGCATGTCGACGGTGTTGAAGTCGGCCGGCCCGACCACCTCGAGGTACTCCATGTCCGGCGAGTAGTCGTAGAGGAAGTGGACGACGCCCGGGCGCTGGTGGACGCAGTCGCCGGCCTCGACCAGCGTGTCCTTGTTGCCGTACATGAACCGGGCCCAGCCCTTGAGCATGAGCACGATGTGGAACTGCGCCTCGTGTCGGTGCCAGCCCGTGCCCTTCTCCGGTGCCTGATTGGCCTTGACGAGCTGGGCGATCACCTGGCCACCGGTCGCGGCCTCGATGCCGAGGTCTTTATAGAGGAAGAAATCGCGCAGGCCGCCGCTGCGCCACGGCGTGTCGGCCGGCTTGACGTGAGAAAAGACGTTCTTCGCTAGCGTTTCGGTCGTCATGGGCGAACTCCTGGCCGCGGTTGCGATGCCGCGGAGCACGCATAAGCCGTTCCAGTCTTGCTGCGCCGCGTCAATCCTCGTAGGCCGAGAGCGGCGGGCAGGAGCAGGAGAGGTTGCGGTCGCCCCAGACGTTGTCGACCCGGCCGACCGGCGACCAGTACTTCGTGCCGCGCAGCGCCGCGAGCGGATAGGCCGCCTGCTCGCGCGAGTACGGATGCGGCCACTCGGCGGCGAGCAGCGCTTCCGCGGTGTGCGGCGCGTGCTTGAGCGGGTTGTCCTCGCGCGGCCAGGCGCCCCGCTCGACCTGCGCGATCTCGCCGCGGATGGCGATCATCGCCTCGCAGAAGCGGTCGAGCTCGGCCAGCGATTCGCTCTCGGTGGGCTCGACCATCAGCGTCCCGGGCACCGGGAAGCTGAGGGTCGGCGCGTGAAAGCCGTAGTCGATCAGGCGCTTGGCGACGTCTTCGGCGCTCACGCCCTGGGCGCCGCCGGTGGCGTCCTTCAAGGGGCGCAGATCGAGGATGCACTCGTGGGCGACGCCGCCGCCCTTGATGCCGGCAACGTTGCCGCTGTAGTGCAGCTCGTAGTGGCCCGAGAGGCGGGCGGCGATGTAGTTGGCCGAGAGGATGGCGGTCTCGGTGGCTCGCTGCAGGCCCTCGGCGCCCATCATCCGCATGTACATCCAGCTGATCGGCAGGACGGCGGCATTGCCGAGCGGCGCTGCCGAGACCGCGCCGACGCTCTTGCCGGGTTGGCCGCTGGCCGCATGGCCGGGCAGGTAGGGCACCAGGTCGGCGACAACGCAGACCGGTCCGACGCCGGGGCCGCCGCCGCCGTGCGGGATGCAGAAGGTCTTGTGCAGGTTGAGGTGGCTGACGTCGCCGCCGAATTCGCCCGGCGCGGCGACGCCGACCAGCGCATTCATGTTCGCGCCGTCGACGTAGACCCGGCCGCCGTGGCGGTGGACGATGGCGCAGAGCTCCTTGACCCGGCTCTCGAACACGCCGTAGGTGGAAGGGTAGGTGATCATGACCGCGGCCAGGCGTTCACGGTGCTGCACGCATCGGGCCTCGAGGTCGGCGAGGTCGACGTTGCCGTCGGCGTCGCACTTCGTCACCACCACCTGCATGCCGACCATCTGCGCGCTCGCCGGATTGGTGCCGTGCGCCGATTCCGGAATCAGGCAGACGTTGCGGCCGGCGTCGCCGCGGGCCGCATGCCAGGCGCGGATCGCCAGCAGCCCGGCGTATTCGCCCTGCGAGCCGGCATTCGGCTGCAGGCTGACGCCGGCGTAGCCGGTCGCCTCGCACAGCCACGCCTCGAGCTGGCGGCGCAGCAGGTCGTAGCCGGCGCGCTGCTCCGCAGGCGCGAACGGATGGATGTCGGCGAACTCCGGCCAGGTGATCGGGACCATCTCGCTGGTCGCGTTCAGCTTCATGGTGCAGGAGCCGAGCGGGATCATCGAGCGGTCCAGCGCCAGGTCCTTGTCGGCCAGGGCGCGCAGGTAGCGCAGCATCTCCGTTTCGGAGCGGTGGCAGTGGAAGGTCGGGTGCGTGAGGAAGGCGCTGCTGCGCCTGAGGCCGGTCGGGATCAGCGACTCGATGCCCTTCTCGCTCCGTGCCCAGAGATCGGCGGGCGGCTTGCCGAAGGCGTCGAAGATCGACCAGATCGCTTCGACGTCGGCGCGCGTCGTGGCCTCGTCGAGGCTGATGCCGATGCTCGTCGCCGAGGCGCGGCGCAGGTTCATGCCGGCGGCCACCGCCGCGGCGAGCACGGCGTCGGTGCGCTCGCCGGTGACGAGCTCGAGGGTGTCGAAGGCGTCGTCATGGGCACGGGCCAGGCCCATCGCCTCCAGCCCGGCGGCGAGCACCGCGGTGTAGCTGGCGACGCGGCGGGCGATCCGGAGCAGCCCTTCCGGCCCGTGGTAGACCGCGTACATGCTGGCGACGACCGCGGGCAGCACCTGCGCCGTGCAGATGTTGCTGGTCGCCTTCTCGCGCCGGATGTGCTGCTCGCGCGTCTGCAGGGCAAGGCGATAGGCCGGCCGTCCGTGCGTATCGACGCTGACGCCGACCAGCCGGCCGGGCATCGAGCGCTTGTATTCGTCCTTGGTCGCGAGGTAGGCGGCGTGCGGGCCGCCGTTGCCCATCGGCATGCCGAAGCGCTGGGTGTTGCCGACGCAGATGTCGGCGCCGAGCTCGCCCGGCGGCACGAGCAGGGTCAGCGCCAGCAGGTCGGCAGCGACGACCGCGATCCCGCCCTTGGCATGGAGCGCATCGATCAGCGGCTTCAGGTCGTGGACCGCGCCGGCCACGCCGGGATACTGCAGCAGGACGCCGAAGGCATCGGCCTCGGCGGCGGCGCCGGTCGGGCCGGTGACGACGGTGATGCCGAGCGGCGCGGCGCGGGTGCGCACGACCTCGAGCGTCTGCGGCAACACATCGTCGGCGACGAAGAAGGTCAAGCCGGTGGTCTTCTTGCCCGGATGGCCGACGCGCAAGGCCAGGGTCATCGCCTCGGCCGCGGCGGTGGCTTCGTCGAGCATCGAGGCGCCCGCGATCGCCATGCCGGTGAGGTCGGTCACCATCGTCTGGAAGTTCACCAGGGCTTCGAGCC
>DATCGH010000149.1:0-3627 GCA_036509055.1 Caldimonas sp. | reverse complement strand
AAGCGCGTCGTCGAGGCGACGCAGGCGCCAGCCGCCGACGCCGATCAGCTCGTCGCCGGCCGCCAGGGGCTTCGGCGCCTCGAGCTCGAGCGTCTTCACGTATGCGACCTCGACCCGCGCCGGCATCTTCGCCGCAGCGCTGTCGATCTCGGCCATGCGCTCGGCCAGCCGGGCGGTGAGCCAGCCGTGAAGCAGCACCACCGCGATCACCAGGGCCACGAACGGCGCCGCCCGGCGGCGCACCGGCTCGGTCGCCGGATCGCGGATCAGCCGGATATCCATGCCTCGCCGAGTCGCCGGGCGTCGGCACTCGCGCCATCGACGCGGCGCAGCTGCACCGCGCCGCTCTCGTCGCCGGCGAGGAGGGCCGGGTCGAAGCGCAGCTCGAGCAGACGCTGATCGCGACCGATGCAGAGCGCCGTGGCGCCCGTGGGCGCGACGAAGCGAAGCGCATCGTCGAGACGGCGCAGCCGCCAGCCGCCGACGCCGATCAGTTCGTCGCCGGCAGCCAGGCCGATGCGCTCGCCGCCGCCGCCGCGCAGCACGTGCGTGACCTTCACGCCGGTCAGGGCGCTCTCGCTGACGCGCACGCCCAACCGCTGCGCCAGCGTCGCCGGCTGACGCTCGAGGCCCACGCCGAAGCGCGGCAGCAGCTCGGCCAGCGGCAGCTCTTCCGTGCCGTGCACCCAGGCGGCGAGCTCGGCGGCGTACGACCGGCCGCCGACCGCTTCGAGCGCGTCGGCGATGTCGCCCTCGTCGATCGGCCCGCCCTGGCTCTCGGTCCAGAGCCGGCGCATGACCTCGTCGAGCGAGCCGCGGCCCTCGCCGCGCAGGGTGAGGTCGAACGCGAGCGCGACCAGCGCACCCTTGGCGTAATAGCTGACGGTGGCATTCGGCGTGTTCTCGTCGCCGCGGTAGTACTTGACCCAGGCATCGAAGCTCGCCGCGGCGACGCTCTGCAGCTCGCGGCCAGGCGTGCCGGCGACCGCGGTCATCGTCTTGGCAACGAGCTGCAGGTAGTGCGCCGCATCGATCAGGCCGCCGCGCAGCAGCAGCAGGTCGTCGTAGTACGAGGTGAAGCCCTCGAAGAACCAGAGCAGCCGGGTGTAGTTCTCGCGACCGTAGTCGAGCCGGGCGAAGTCGCGCGGCTTCAGGCGCTTGACGTTCCAGGCATGGAAGTACTCATGCGAGATCAGGCCGAGCAGGTCGGTGTAGCCCTCCGCGGGCTGGGCCCGCGGCGCGGCCGCACCGTCCGCGGAACGGGCGCCGCGGGCGAGGCGATCGGCCGGGCGCGGCAGATGCCGGCGCGGCGCGACCAGCGCCGTGCTGGCGCGATGCTCGAGCCCGCCCCGGCCTTCGTCGACGGCGTTGAGCAGGAACAGGTAGCGGTCGAACGGCGCCTTGCCGCCCGGGTGCCAGAACCGGATCGCCGTCTCGCAGATTCGCTTCGCATCGGCGAGCAGGGCTTCGCCATCGAAGTCCGGCAAGGCGCCGGCGACGACGAGCTCGTGGTCCACGTCCGCCGCGCTGAAGCCGCCGCGCCAGAAGCGCCCGAGCTCGACCGGGTGGTCGACCAGCTCGTCGTAGTCGGCGGCGACGAATTCGTGCGCCGCGCCGCCCGGTTGCGGCGCCAGGGTGGTCGCGACCTGCCAAGCGGCGCCCAGGCCGGCGAGCGCGAGCCGGTGCGGCTCCGCTTCCCGACCCTCGACCCGCAGGCACAGGCCCGTGCCGTTGAAGAAGCCGCGGTCGGCGTCCAGGAAGGCCGCCCGCACCGACAGGTCGAAGGCGTACACCCGATAGCGCAGCACGAGCTCGCCGTCGCCGGTGCAGCGGGCGATCCAGGTGGCCTTGTCGACCTGCTCGAGCGGCACCGGCCGGCCCGCCTGCTCGGCGGCGAGGGCCGAGAGGTGGCGCGCGAACTCGCGCACCAGGTAGCTGCCGGGAATCCAGACCGGCAGGCTGAGGCGCTGCTCGCGCGCCGGCCGGTCGATCCGCAGCTCGACGGCGAAGGTGTGGCTGGCGGTGGCGGAGGCGTCGACGAGGTAGCGGATCATGGCGAAGGATTGTCGCCGCGGGCATCGGCCCTCGAACCCGGGCAAGATGGAGGCCCGCGATCCGCTCGTCCGGGATTGCGCGGCAGGATCGCCGAACCGAAATGCGCCCGAGGAGGCGATGCGTCATGAACTTCACCCGCCCCGACCGTTTCAGCCCCGAGGAATGGGAGGCCCGCGTCCAGCTCGCCGCCGCCTATCGCATCTTCGACCACCTGGGCTGGACCGAGCTGATCTACAACCACATCTCCTTGCGCGTGCCGGGCGAGGACGCGCACTACCTGATCAACCCCTTCGGCCTGCACTACTCCGAGGTCTCGGCCTCGAACCTGGTGAAGGTCGACCTCGCCGGCAAGATCGTCGGCCACTCCGACTGGCCGATCAACCCGGCCGGCATCACCTTCCACGGCGCGATCCACGCCACCCTGCCCGACGCACACTGCGTGATGCACCTGCACACCACGGCAACGCAGGCGGTCTGTTGCCTGAAGGAGGGCCTGGCCTTCACCAACTTCTATGCCGCGCAGCTCTACGGCAAGGTGGCGTATCACGACTTCGAAGGCATCACCGTCCACGCCGACGAAGGCGAGCGCATCCTGCGCAGCGCCGAGGGCCGCCCGGTGCTGCTGCTGCGCAACCACGGGCCGGTGACGATCGGCCAGACCCTGCCGCAGGCGCTGCTCCTCATGTGGACCGTCAATCGCGCCTGCGAGGTGCAGCTGGCGATGCAGGGCAAGGGCGAGGCGACCGCCATCTCCCGGGAAGTGCTGGAGAAGTGCGTCGTCGACGCGCTCCAGTTCAACCCGAAATACGGCGCCGGCCAGGACTCGTTCGCCGCCTTGCAGCGGCTGGTGGATCGCAAGGATCCGAGCTACCGGATGTAGCCCCGGGGCGGCGCATCGGCCGCCGCGGGTCAGGACTTGCCGCGGTTCGTGACGAGGAGCTTTTCGATCGCCTCGGCGTTGAGCGCGCCGGCGCGCTGGCTGCCGTCCTCGAACACCAGCCCCGGCGTGCCGTTGATGCGGTGCTTCTTGCCGAAGGCGTAGTTGCGCTGCAGGGCGCTGGCGTCGCAGTTCGGGCTGCTTTCGGCCGGGGTGCCCTTGATCATCCAGTCGCGCCAGGCCTTGGTGTTGTCCTTGGAACACCAGATCGCCTTCGACTTCTCCGGCGAATCGCCGCCGAGGATCGGATAGAGGAAGGTGTAGACGGTGACGTTCTTGACTTCCTGCAGGTCGCGCTCGAACTTCTTGCAGTAGCCGCAGTTCGGATCGGCGAAGACGACGAGCTTCCTCTCGCCGGTGCCCTGCTTCCAGACGATCGCGTCCTTGAGCGGCAGGCTCTTGAAGTCGATCGCCGTCAGCTTGGCGATGCGCTGCTCGGTGAGGTTGACGCGCGTCTTGGTGTCGATCACCTCGCCCTGGATCAGGTAGCTGCCGTTCTCGTCGGTGTAGAGGATGTCGGTGCCGATGCGGATCTCCCAGATGCCGGGGATCGCGGTCTTCGTGACCTCGTCGATCTTCGGGATGTCGGGCAGACGCTCGGCGATGTTCTTTCGGATCGCCGCTTCGTCGGCGAG
>DATCGH010000148.1:0-4137 GCA_036509055.1 Caldimonas sp. | reverse complement strand
TCGCTGATCGGCGGCTTCAGCCGCAGCGTCGAGACCACCGCCGGGCTGGCCTCGGCGATCCGCTCGCTGGTGGCGAGCGAGCGCTCGCCGGCCGAGCTGAAGACGCGGATCGCGGCGCTCGAGGCGGTCGAGCCGGCCGAGGTGCAGCGCTATGCGGCCGCCCATTTCGGAGCCGCCGGCCGGCGGCTCGCGGTCGCCGGGGTTGCCGAGCGATTCGTCGGCGCGCTGCGTTCCGGGGCGCCGGGGCTGGTCGTGGTCGGCCAGCAGCAACTCGATCTCGAGCGCGCCGAGGGGCTCAAGCGCGACTGAATCCGACGCGAGTGGGCGCCCGCACGCGTCCCGAGCGGCCCCCAAGACCGACCCGATCCGGGGTCAAGGCAAACCCTTCGAACAAGGCGATCGGTTTGCTGGGACAATAGTGCCCCCCCGCGAGCGACGCAGCGCCACCCGGCGCGGCGGCCGCCACTTACAGGATCGCCATGGCAACCCGTTCTTCCGCTCCCGCATCCGCATCCAAAACCAGCAAATCCACCTCCAGCACGCCAGTAGCCAAGCCCTCCGGTGCCGACACGAGCGCCACCGCCGCGCTCAAGCTGCGCCAGACCCAGGCCGAGTACGTCGCCGCCCGCCCGGCCGGCGAGCCCGGCGTCAAGCCGATGATGTCGAGCTCGAAGATGTACGTCTGCCGCCGCTGCCAGGCGAACTTCAAGACCGGCGACGGCAAGCCCGACTCGCGCCTGCCCGGTTTGGGCAAGTGCAACAAGTGCCTCGCCGCTGCCGCGGCGTCCGCGCTCGCCGCCTGACGCCCCTTCGCCCTCGTTCGCCCTGCCGCCGGTTTTCACCGGCGGCAGATCTCACGCGCCGAACGTAACCGGGCGTAACGAAACTCGAGCCGCCGGCGCGGCGGTCGATATGCCGGTATCCCGGACGATCGACCTCGCCGCATGCCCACTCCGCTGGCCCGCCTCTTGAAGGCCGTTCACACCGTGCCACTGACGATCGCGCGGCCGTTCCTGTTCTGGTGGGCGGCGCACAAGCGCCGCTCCGGCGCCTGGCGCGTCCGCCCGCCGTCCCCTGAAGCCCCGGAAACCCGACCCGAGCCGGCGACCCGCTCCCTGCAGGCCAGCATCGAGGCCGTCCGCGCGATGCGCGGCGAGCTCGGCAAGGTGCTCGACAGCGATGAAAGCCATCGCCGGACCTATCGCAACCTCGCCCGCTTCGAGCGCAAGTTCGACAAGTACGGGCTGCGCACGATCGAGCAGCTGCCGGTCGACGATTTGCGTCGGGCGTTGCGCGAGTTCGAGTCGCTCGTGCGCAACTGGTCATCGGCCAGCCTCGCCGACCTGCGCTCGCGCATGGCGGTGGTGCTCGCCGACCGCTCGAGCGCGTCTTCGATGTGGATCGCGGCGAACACCGTCCATGGCGCCCAGCGCCACGGGCCCGGCGTCGCCTTGCCGCTGCCGGCCGGCACCGGCGCCGCTGCTTCCCGGGCGGCAGCGCGGCGCAACGGCCGCCACCTCTGCATGTCGCGCTTCAACTGGGCCGACGGCGGCTTCAACTCCACGAGCGCACCCGCCTAGCCCCGGGGTCGCGCATCAGGCGTTGTCCTACGAGACGGGCCCCGACGCAGACCGGAGAATCGACGCGGTCCGTGTGGAGGAACGCCGTGCCGTATCCGAACGATCGCCGCAAGCATCAGGCCGAGGCCGACGAAGTGCTCTCCCCGGAGTACCTCGCGATGCTGATCGCCTGCGGCGGCGAGGTCCGTGCCGCCGACCGTGACATGTTCCGGCACCGGCAGATGCAGCAGCGCCATGGGCGACGCAAGGACGATCTGCCGCTGCCGGACCAGGATCGCCGCCAGCAGGAATAGGCGCGGGCGACGCCCGCCGCAGCAATGGCCCGGTGCGGGCCGTTTCCATTTCGTAAAGCAGCCTCTCGCTGGAGGGGAGTCTCCGCCGGTCGACCCAGGGATCGAAAAGGGATCGCGTTTGGCGTACGCTGGTGTCCTCCACCCTTGCGGCCCATCCGATCCGGAGGCAACCATGCACCGCGACGCCGTGATCCCGACGTTCCAGCTATCGACCGGCACCACGATCACCCAGACCTCGCCCTGGCAGACCCTTCCGGTCACGCCGGAGTCGCCGGCGCTCGACGTGATGACCGACCTGACCAAGGTGAAGGCGGCCACGATCCATCCCGATCAGACGCTGCGCCAGGCCGAGCAGACGATGATCTATCAGGGCGTTCGCATGCTGTTCGTGGTGAACGAGATGCCGGTGCTGCAAGGCTTGATCACCAGCACCGACCTGCACAGCGAACGGCAGATGAGCTTGGTGCACTCGCGTCACCTGCGCTTCGACGAAATGCGTGTGGCCGACGTGATGTCCGCGCTGTCGATGCTCGACGCCATCGCGCTCGACAGCATGCGCATCGCCACCGTCAGCAACCTGATCGCGACGCTCCGGAGCCTGGGCCGCAATCACCTGCTGGTGATGCAGGCCGGCGCTCCGGGGGCAGCCCAGCAAGTGCGCGGCGTGATCTCGCGCGCACAGATCGAGCGCCAGCTGGGCCAGCCGGTGGAGGTGGCCGAGGAACTCGCCGGAAACTTCGCCGAAGTCGTGCGCGCCTTGCACTGAGCAGTCTCCGGACCGCATTTCCTCGGGCGACGATCCGGGGCATTCTCCTTTGTCAGTCAGCGTAAGGAGGAGAGCGAGCACTAGCTTAATGGGGTCGTTTCCGGCGTTCTAGAGCCTGAACCCCCAACAAGGTCCGGCCGTCAGTGGGACAATCTAAGGGAAAACCCGAATCACAACCCTTTGAAGAGTACGTCCCACCGACGACTGAACATGACCACCTTGCTGAACTTGCTGAAGTCCCTCCGCCCCTCGATCGAGTCCCAACAGGATCGCGACGACGCCTACGTTGCCAGCGCCGTGGACATCTGCGATCTCGAACGACGCTTGCGCGAAATCGACGAGCGCGGCCGCAGAGACCGCTCGCCCATCGCCCACGGGCTGTACGCCTGCTGAGCAGCCGGGCCAGAAGGGGACCGGCGAGGTCGAGCTGCCGCTCGCGCTGGCGCCCCGGAGATTTCTAGCCAACCGGCAGTGCTACGCTGTCCCGGCGCGTCCTCGGAGGATGTCATGCCGGCACTGTTGATCGCCGATATCGAAGTGACCGACGCCGCGGGATACGACGAGTATCAGCGGCGGGTTCCAGCCTACGTCGCCGCCTACGAGGGACGATTCATCCTCCGCGGCGGGCAGACCCGGATCCTGGAGGGGTCCTGGCAAGCGCACCGGGTGGTGGTGATCGAATTCCCTTCGATGGCCAAGTTGCTGGCCTTCTACGACTCGGCCGAGTACGCGACGCTGAAGTCGCTGCGGATGCATGCATCCGACTCCCGGATCATCGCCGTCGAAGATACGGCCGCCCCCTCAGCGGGAGACACACCGTCGGGTATGACGTGAGAACCGGCCTGGCGCCGGGTATGGGCCGGTTCAGCGGCAGGTCATCGCCTCTTCATCGGTCAGCACCACTGCTTGCTCCTGAGCGCCCAGCGTGCGCAGGAAGGCGACGAGGTCGCGCCGCTCGGCCAGGGTCAGCGCCGGGGCGTCCCTGCCCTCCTGGAGCGCGGCGTGCGGCTGCAGCGAGTCGCACAGGTTCGCGATGCTGCCGTCGTGCATGTAGGGCGCGGTCGCGCTGACTTCGCGCAGCCCGGGCGTGCGGAAGGCGCCGGCTTCCGCCGGCTGCTGCGATGCAGCCCTCGGTGCCGCATTGATCTCGTCGTCGAACCGGCCGCCGCGCGTGTAGGCGCTGCCTCGAAGCTTCTCGACGCCCAGCGCCCGGCCGGCGTCGGCGGCGCCATCGTGCAGCTTCGAAGCGATGCGCGAGCGGTGGAACTCGCCGTCGCTGAAATTCGCGCCCGCATGGCAGGCGATGCATTGGCCGCGCCCGATGAACAGCCGCAGGCCGCGCTGCGCGGCGACCGGGTAGCGCTTGGCTGCATCGCCGTCGCCGCGCACGAGCGCATCCCGGAAGGCATCGAACGGCGTGCGCTCGCTGGCCAGCGTTTCCTGGTAGGCGGCCAACGCCTTGCCGGCATCGACCAGCGCCATTTCGTCGTCGGTCGGT
>DATCGH010000147.1:0-4226 GCA_036509055.1 Caldimonas sp. | reverse complement strand
GAGCTGATGATTCCCAGCGCCGCGGCGAGCGCCCCGCAGCACAGGGCGAAGATGCCGAGCGGCGTGGCGACTGACGACGCGAGCCCGGCGGCCGCGACGGCGATCAGTTCCTGCGGTGATGGCATGCCGTGTGTCCTTGTGCGCAGCCTTGCGCTGCAGCGTCGTTCAATGTGCCACACCCCTGTGGCGTGGCGGCATACTAGCGGTCATGCCTGCCCAGCCGCCGTCGAGTTGCAGCCGCCGGACGCTGCTGGCCCGGGCGCTCGTTGCCGCCGCGGTATGCGAGTTCGCGCCGCTGGTCGCCCTCGCCGCGCCGCTGGCGATCCCGGTCGAGAACATCACCCACCTGTACACGGTGGAGGTCGCGCGCGTCGAGGTGCCGGCCGACACCGACGCGGTCGTGCGCGCCCTGCGCGACTGGCCGGGCAAGGTGGCGGTCGGCGGCGGCCGCTTCAGCATGGGCGGCCAGATCGCCATTGCCGGTGGCCTGCACCTGGACATGCGGCAGATGAAGCGGGTGGTCTGGATGCGCGCCGCCGAGCACCGGGTGCGGGTGCAGGCCGGCATCACCTGGCGCGACCTGCAGGACGTGCTCGATCCGCTCAATCTGTCGGTGCGCACGATGCAGAGCTTTTCCAACTTCACGGTCGGCGGCGCCGTGTCGGTCAACTGCCATGGCCGCTATGTCGGGCATGGCCCGGTCAGCCACTCGGTCCGGGCGTTGCAGCTGGTGCTGGCCGACGGCCGGATCGTCGAAGCCAGCCGCCAGGAGAATCCGGAGCTGCTGGCGGCCGCGGTGGGCGGCTACGGCGCGATCGGCGTGATCACCGAGGTCGAGCTCGATCTCGACGACAACACGAAGATGGAGCGGAAGATCGAGAACGTGCCGCTGGCCGACTACCCGAAGTTCTTCGCCGCCAAGGTGTTGAACGATCGCGACAGCGTGATGCACAACGCCGACCTGGTGCCGCCGCAGTTCGATGCGCCGGTGGCGATCACCTGGCGCCGAAGCGACAAGCCGCTGACCCGCCCGAACCGCCTGGTGCCGCGTGGCCAGACCTACACCTTCAAGCGCCAGGCGCTGTGGGCGCTGACCGAACTGCCGGGAGCCGCCAGCCTGCGCGAGCCGGCGACCGCCGTGGCGCGACAGCTCCGCCCCGAGGTCGCTTGGCGCAACCACGAGGCGAGCCTCGACGTCGCCCAGCTCGAGCCGCTCTCGCGCACCACCCTCACCTACGTGCTCAACGAGTACTTCATCCCGCCGCGGCGCTTCGAGTCCTTCGTGCGCGAGATGGGCGCGATCCTGCGCCGCCACAAGGTCGCCGCGGTCAACGTCTCGATCCGCCACAGTCCGGCCGACACGCTGGCGCTCCTGCCCTGGGCGCGCGAGGAGGTGTTCACGTTCGTGCTGTTCTACCGCCAGGGCCTCGACCTGCCGGCGCAGCGGGCGGTCGGCGAGTGGACCCGCGAGCTGATCGACGCGACCCTCAGGCACGAGGGGCGCTACTACCTGCCGTATCAGCCGCACGCCACGCGCGAGCAGTTCGAGCGGGCCTATCCCGAAGCCGCGCAGCTTCGGCAACTCAAGTCGCGCGTCGACCCGCAGGGTCGCTTCAGCAACTCGCTTTGGCAGAAATATCTCTGACACCCTCGCTGACCCTGCACTCGCTCTTCGCCGGTGTGTCGGCCGCGGCGCTCGCGCAACTCGAGCAGCACCTCGAAATCCGTCATTACGGGGCGGGCGACATCGTCCTGCGGGCCGGCGTCGGCTCGGCCGAGCTGTTCGGGCTGATCGAAGGCGCGGTGCGGATCGAGCTGGGCGACGGCGGCCGCCGGGTGCAGCTGGTGGCGCCGCAATGCTTCGGCGAGCTGTCGGCGCTGACCGGCGATCCAGTGTCGGCCACCGTCGTCGCCCATCGCGACATCCGGGCCTGGGTGCTTTCGGCCCCGGTGCTGTTCGAGGCGATGGCGCAGGAGACCGCGTTCTTCCGCAACGTCGCGACCCTCCTGGGCATGCGCCTGCGCGAGCGCACGCGGCGGGCGCCGACGAGCCGGCCGCGCGTGGTGCTGATGCCGATCCGGGAAGAGGTCGACCGGCTCCTGCTGGCCGCCGTGGGCCGCGGCCTGCATCACTACGCGCCCGGCTCGGAGCACGACACCGTGGCCGGCGACGACATCGCCGGCGGGACCGGGCGCATGCGCCGTTTTCGCGAAGAAGGGCACGGCGACGCGGTGCTGCTGCTCGGCGTCGCCATGCCGAGCTGCGCCACCCTGCTCCCGGAGCTCGATGCCGACGACATGCTGCTCGTCGCCGATGAGGACCTGCCCGGCCTGCCGCACGCGCTCGCCCAGCCCATCGTCTGGCGGCGCGGGCCGCTCTCGGCGACGGCGGCCCTGCAGCGCTGGTCCCATGGCCTGCCGCGCGAGGAGATCGAGGCCGGGGCAGGCAACGACTGGTCGCGCGAGCGCCGGCCGGCGCTCGACCACCTCGTGCGGCGGCTCTGCGGCCGGGACGTCGGCGTGGCCATGAGCGTCGGCGCGGCCGCCGGCCTGGCGCATCTCGGCGTGCTCGAGGTGATCGAGGACGACGGCCTGCCGATCGACTTTCTCTGCGGCTCGAGCATGGGCGGGGCCGTGGCCCTGGCCTTTGCGCAATTCGGCAGCGCGCGTGCGGCGGCCGAGGCGATCCTGCAGCACGTCGCGGAGTTCGCGCGCTCCAAAGGCATCCAGTGGCTGCCGCGCGCCTCGCTCATCTCCGCCTCGCGCATGACCTCGCTCACCGAGCAGTTGTTCGGCGATGCCACCTTCGCGCAGTTGCGCCTGCCGATTGCCGTGGTCGCGGCCGACCTGGCGATGGGCAAGCGGGCCGTGCTCGACAGCGGCCCGGTGGCCCCGGCGGCACGGGCGACGGCGGCGATTCCGGGCGTCTTCGCCCCGGTGCGGCTGGGCGACGCCTTGCTCGTCGACGGCGCCGTCGTCTCGCGCCTGCCGGTGGACCTGCTGGTCGCGCGCGGCTGCGGCTTCAAGCTCGCGGCCCTGGTCCGGCCGACGTATCCGCAGGAGGCGCCCGATGCAGCGCGCGCCGCCGATCGGCTCGAGCAGCGCCTGCAGCGCCCGTTCGGCCTGCGCGCCGCGATGGGCGGCGCCTACCGCCTGCAGGGCTGGTGGGACTCGGCCAGCCATGCGGGCCGCGCCGATCTGTCGCTGACCGTGCCGATCCCGGTGGGCGAAGGCTTCAACTTCGCCATGGCCGAGGCCATGGTCGAGTGCGGCCGGCGCACGGCCCGGGAGCGCCTGCCGCAGATTCGCCTGGCGCTGCAGCAGGTCCTGGCGCCGGGAGTGCCGTGAGAGATGCGCCCGTGGCGCCGCAGGAGCGGCCGCCTCAGAGATAGGTCCACGCCATCTTCGTCGCCAGCAGGTACAGCAGGCCGGCGAAGATGCGGCGCAGCGTCACCACCGGCAGGCGGTGCGCGGCCTGCGCACCCCGGGGTGCCGTGAGCATGCTGCCGGCGACGATGCCGAGCAACGCCGGCCCGTGGACGAAGCCGAGGGCGAGCGGCGGCAGGTCGGCGACCTGCCAGCCGCTGAAGACGAAGCCGAGCGTGCCGACCACCGCCACCGGCATGCCGATCGCCGCCGCCGTGCCGATCGCGGTGGTCATGACGACGCCGCAGAACAGCATGAACGGCACGGTCATGAACGCCCCGCCCGCCGACACCAGGCCGCAGACGACGCCGATCGCGAGGCCGATCGCCACCAGCGTCGGCGTGCCGGGCAGGGTGCGTCCGGGCGCGGGCTTCCTGCCGAGCAGGATCTGGGTGGCGCCGGCGAAGACGATCACCGCGAAGCTCAGTGCCAGCGCACGCTGCGGCACCCAACCCGAGAGCGCCGTGGCCAGCAGCGCGCCGGTCACCATCGCCGGCCCCAGGCGGCGCACCAGCGACCAGTCGACGCCGCCGAGCCCATGGTGGGCGCGCACGCTGGCGATCGAGGTGAACATGATCGAGGCCATGCCGGTGCCGAGCGCGAGGTGAACCGTGTGGTCGGGGGCGAATTGCTGGGCGGAGAACATGGCCGCGAGCACCGGCACCAGCGTCATGCCGCCGCCGATGCCCAGCAGCCCGGCAAGAAAGCCGACGAAGGCGCCGGTCACGAAATAGACGAGCATCCAGGCCGCGATCACCGGCCGAGTATCGCCGCGGGCCACCCGAAGCCCCGGACCGGGG
>DATCGH010000146.1:0-6663 GCA_036509055.1 Caldimonas sp. | reverse complement strand
CAGTGCGGGCAAGATCGTTTTAGGAGGTTGCCGTTACCAGGGCGTTACCGGCGCTTCGCCTACGTCACTCCAGCGCCCTGTCGAGCACCCCGCGCGCTCCGGGCCGCGTGCGCAAGGCCGCGAAGTAGCGCTCGAGGTTCGGCCATGCCGGCCGCGCGTACAACGCGGCGGGCAGGCCGAACCAGCGATGCAGCTCGCAGCCGATCGGAATGTCGGCCATCGTGAACCGCTCGCCGCTCATGAACGCACGCGAAGCGAGGTGCGCGTCGAGCATCGCCATCAGCCGCTCGGTCGCCTTCACCGAGCGCTCCGCCGCCGCGGCGTCGCGCCGCTCGGCCGGCGTGCGTACCCACTGGATGAAAGCCTCGCGGCCGGCCGGATTGAGGGTCGTCTGCTGCCAGTCCATCCAGCGCTCGACGTCGAAGCGCGCCGGCAGCGCCTCGGGGTAGAGACCGCCGGGCGAGTGGCGGGCCGAGAGGTAGCGCACGATCACGTTCGACTCCCAGAGCCGGAAGCGACCGCCGGCGGCATCGCCGTCGTCGACCTCGATCGTCGGCACGAGCGCGTTCGGATTCAGCGCCCGGTAGGCGGGCGTCTGCACCACGCCGAAGGGGCCGCCGGCTTCGGTGCGCTCGAACGCCAGGCCGAGCTCCTGCGCGCACCACACGACCTTGCGGACGTTGATCGAGCTGAGACGGCCCCAGATCTGCAGCGGCTCGCGCGGTTCACCCTCGTTCATCGCCATCGCTCGCTCCTTCGGTCGTCGAGCGCCATTGTGGCAACCGCCCTGTCGCCATCGCGGCCGGGGCGGGTCGCGAGAATGCCCGGATGGCCACCGCGCTCGCCACCCTCGTCGACGCCTCCGCCCAGGCCGCGGCGACCGCGAGCCGCCTCGCCAAGCGCGACGCCATCGCCACCCTGCTGCGCGGCGCCGCGACCGACGAGGTGGAGACCGCGGTCGCCTGGCTCTCGGGCGAGATCCGCCAGGGCCGGATCGGCGTCGGCTGGTCGACCCTGTCGACGCTGCGCGGTCGCGAGGCCGCGTCGACGCCTTCGCTGACCCTGCGCGAGGTCGACGCGGCCTTCGCCGACGTCGCCGCCATCGCCGGCAAGGGCTCGGCCGCGGCGCGCAACGCCAGGCTGGCCAGTCTCTTCGCCCGCGCCACGACCGCCGAGCAGGACTTCCTCGTCCGCCTGCTCATCGGCGAGCTGCGCCAGGGGGCCCTCGAGGGCGTGATGCTCGACGCCATCGCCTTCGCTTCGGGGCTACCCGCGGCCGACGTGCGCCGCGCCGCCATGCTCACCGGCAGCCTGCGCGAGACCGCACGCGTGGCCCTGGGCGAAGACGGCGCCGCCGCTCTCGCCCGCTTCGCCGTGGCCCTGCACCGGCCGGTGCAGCCGATGCTGGCCACGCCGGCCGACGACATCGCCGCGGCGATGGCCAAGCTCGGCACCGCCGCGCTCGAATGGAAGATCGACGGCGCCCGGGTGCAGGTGCACAAGGCCGCGGGCGCGGTCAAGGTCTACACCCGCGCGCTGAAGGACGTGACCGATTCGGTGCCGGAGATCGTCGAGGTCCTGCAAGCGCTGCCGGCCGAGGAGCTCATCCTCGACGGCGAAGCCATCGCCCTCGCCGCCGACGGCACGCCGCTGCCCTTCCAGGTGACGATGCGCCGCTTCGGCCGCAAGCTCGACGTCGAAGCGATGCGGACCGAGCTGCCGCTCGCGGCGTACTTCTTCGACTGTCTCCACGTCGATGGCAGCTCGCTGCTCGATGCACCGGCGCAGGAGCGTTTCGACGCCCTCGCCGCAGCGCTGCCGCCGGCGCTGGTGATCCCGCGCCTCGTCACCGCCGAGATCGCCGCCGCCGAAGACTTCTACGCCGACGCGCTGGCCCGCGGCCACGAAGGCGTGATGGCCAAGGCGCTGGACGCGCCCTACGAGGCCGGCCGCCGCGGCGCGAGCTGGCTCAAGGTCAAGCGAGCCCACACCCTCGATCTCGTCGTCCTCGCCGCCGAGTGGGGCCACGGCCGGAGAAAGGGCTGGCTCTCCAACCTGCACCTCGGCGCGCGCGACCCGACCGGCACGGTTTCGCCGAGCGGCTGGGTGATGCTCGGCAAGACCTTCAAGGGCATGACCGATGCCCTGCTCGAATGGCAGACGCGCGAGCTGCTGGCGCGCGAAGTCCGGCGCGATGCCTACGCGGTGTGGGTGAAGCCGGAGCTGGTGGCCGAGATCGCCTTCAACGACCTGCAGGAGAGCCCGCAGTATCCCGGCGGCCTGGCGCTGCGCTTCGCACGGGTGAAGGGGTATCGGGCGGACAAGGGGGCGGAGGCGGCGGACACGATCGACACGGTTCGCGCGATCCACGCCGCCCAGGCGGAGCGCGGCGGGGGCGACGCGCAGAATGGCGATCCGCCATCGAAGACCGGGCGATCGGTCCCGCCCGAAGGAGAGTCCCCATGATCTCGAAGCTGCTCGCGCGCCGCGCCTTCATGTTCGCCCTGGCCGGCGCGCTCCTCGGCGGCACGGCCTCTGCTGCCGACGTTCACGTGATGATCTCGGCCGGCTTCTACGGCGCCTATGCCGAGCTCGGGCCGGCCTTCGAACGGGCCACCGGGCACCGCCTGGTGACGACGCGCGGCCCGTCGGTCGGCGACTCGCCGGAGGCGATCCCGACCCGCCTGGCCAGAGGCGAGACGGCCGATGTCGTGATCCTCGACGACGCCTCCGCCGACGAGCTCGGCCGCCGCGGGCTGGTGCGGCCCGAGACCAAGGTCGAGCTCGCGCGCTCGCAGATCGGCATGGTCGTGCGCGCGGGCGCGCCCAAGCCCGACATCGGCACGGTCGATGCCTTCCGCAGCGTGCTGCTGGCGGTGAAGTCGATCGGCTACTCCGACAGCACCAGCGGCACCTACCTGGCGACGACGCTGTTCGGCAAGCTCGGCGTCGCCGACGCGGTGGCCGCGAAGAGCCGCAAGGTGCGCGGGCCGCCGTCGGGCGAGCCCGTGGCCGCGGTGGTGGCGCGCGGCGAGGTCGAGATCGGCTTCCAGCAGGTCAGCGAGCTCCTGCACGTGCCGGGCGTCACCTTCGTCGGCGCTCTTCCCGCCGAGCTGCAGCCGCGCTTCGCCTTTTCGGGAGCGATGACGGCTGCCGTCAAGGAGCCCGACGCGGCGCGGGCCCTGATCCGCTTCCTCGGCTCGCCGGAGGCCGCCGCGACGATCGCGAGCATGGGCCTGGCGCCGGTCGCGGCGCGCTAGGACGCCGGCCGCGACGCCCTCGCGGCCGCGCTCGCCGCGGCGCCGTCGGCAGCCGCTCCCATCGGGGGTAAACACTGCGTCGACGGCGTTGCGGCCCCTCCGCCGCCTCGCAATACTTGGGTGCGGCATCCCTCCGCCGCCAGAAACCAGGAGACATCGGAATGACGAAGAGAACTTCGGCAGGCGCTGCGGCGCAGCGCACCGCATTGGCACTCGCCGCCCTGCTGGCCGCCGGCACCGCCTCGGCCCAGGAAACGTTCAAGGTCGGCATCGTCAGCTTCCTCTCCGGCCAGGCCGCCGAGAGCTTCGGCATTCCCGCGGTCAACGGCGCCAAGGTGCTGGTCGATGCCTTCAACAAGGGCGCGGCCCCCGCGCCCTACAACAAGACCGGTTTCGGCGGCATGAAGATCGAGGCCGTCTACGTCGACGAGAACGGCGGCGCCACCAAGCAGGTGCAGGAGCTGAGGAACCTGTACGACCGCGAGAAGGTCGACGCGGTCGTCGGCTACGTCGGCTCGGGCGACTGCCTCGCGGTCGCGCCCGCGGCCGAGGAGATGAAGAAGTTCCTCCTCATCTACGACTGCGGCACGCCGCGCATCTTCGAGGACGGCAAGTACGAGTACGTGTTCCGCACCGCGGCGCACGCCACCATGGACAACGTCGCCCTGGTGCGCTACCTGAAGGCGAAGAACATCAAGGCGGAAACCTTCAACCTGATCAACCAGGACTACGCCTGGGGCCAGGATTCGAAGAAGGACTTCACCTGGTCGATGGAGAAGCTCTACCCGGGCGCCAAGTCCGGCGAAGACCAGCTGCCGAAGTTCGGCGCCGGTCAGTACGGCACCGAGATCTCGGCGCTGATGGCCAAGCCGGCCGACGTCACCCATTCCAGCCTCTGGGGCGGCGACCTGCAGGCCTTCGTCCTGCAGGCGGCGCCGCGCGGCCTGTTCCAGCGCACGCAGGTGGTGTTCTCCGCCGCCGACCACGTGCTCCCCGGCCTCGGCGAGAAGATGCCCAACGGCGTGATCCTCGGCGCCCGCGGCGCCTACGGCCTGATGTCGCCGAAGTCGGCGCTGAACGACTGGTGGTGGGACCTCTACTCCAAGGCCTACAGCGTCTACCCGGTGCAGGCGCCCTATCGCATGGCCCAGGCGCTGCTCGGCCTGAAGCTCGCGGCCGAGAAGGCCATGGCGGCCAACGGCGGCAAGAAGCCGACCCACGAGCAGCTCGCCGCCGCCCTCAAGGACCTGGAGTGGGATTCGCCCGCCGGCCGGATCCGCATGGCGCTCGGCAACGGCCACCAGGCGGTGCAGGACACGGCGATCGGCCGGACCCGCTACGACGCGGCGAAGAAGATGGTGGTGCTCGACGACATCGTCCGCTTCCCGGCCGACTGCGTGAATCCGCCGCCGACGATGAAGTCCGAGGACTGGATCAAGGCCGGCTTCCCCGGCGCCAAGGGCTGCCCCTGAAGCAGCATGCAGACCGCGGTCACGATCCTGATCGACGGCCTGACGTATGCCTCGTGGCTGTTCATCGTCGCCCTCGGGCTGACGCTGGTGTTCGGGGTCCTGAAGATCCTGAACATCGCCCACGGCAGCTTCTACGCCCTCGGCGCCTATGCCGCGGCCAGCTTCGTCGGCTGGGCCGCGGCGCTCAAGTGGGCGCCGGCGTTCTCGATCGTGGCGATGATGCTCGCCGCCCTGGCGGTGGCGGTGGTGGTGGCGCCGCTCACCGAGCGGGCGCTGCTGCGCTTCTTCTACGGCCGCGACGAGGTGCTGCTGGTGCTCGTGACCTACGCCCTCTTCCTGATCATGGAAGACCTGTTCAAGCTCGTCTGGGGCACGAACCCGTACTACGTCTCCGAGCCCTACGCCCTGTTCGGCAACGTCAGCTTCGGCCGCCAGACCTGGGTCGGCTATGACTTCGCGCTGGTGGCGCTGGCGGTCGTCGTCGGCGTCGCGGTCTGGTGGGTGCTCAACCGCACCAAGGCCGGCAAGGTCACGCTGGCGGTGATCCACAGCGCCGAGGTCGCGTCGAGCATGGGCGTCGACGTCTCCCGGGTCTACATCGCCGCGTTCTCGGTCGGCATCTTCCTCGCCGCGCTCGGCGGCGCCTTCACCGCGCCGATGATCTCGGTGCAGCCGGGCGTCTCGGTCGGCGTGATCATCGTCTCGTTCGCGGTGGTGATCATCGGCGGCCTGGGCAGCATCCAGGGCGCCGCGGTCGGCGCCCTGATCGTCGGCCTGGCCCGCTCGTTCGCGGTGCACGTGGCGCCGGTGGCCGAGCTGTTCTCGATCTACGTCGTGATGGCGATCGTGCTCATGTTCCGCCCCGAAGGCCTGTTCCAGCGCACCCAGGCGCGGCGGATCTGATGGGCACGCCTTCGTCCGTCCCGGTGCCCGCGGGGGCCGCGCCCAGCGGCGTCTTCGCCGGCCCGGCGGTGCGGCATGCGGCGGCAGCGCTCGGCGCGTTCGCGCTGCTCGCGGTGGTCGGCTCGTTCGCCCCCAAGTGGCTGACCTTCCTGCTGACGATGGCGGCCGGCAACGGCCTGGTCTCGCTCGGCATCGTCGGCCTGATGCGTGGCGGCGTCGTGCCCTTCGGCCAGGGCATGGTGTTCGCGATCGGCGGCTATGCGGCGGCGCTGATCTACAACCGGCTCGGCTTCACCGACGCGATCGGCCTGGCGCTCGCCGGCGGCCTCGCCGCGGTGCTGATCGCGGCGCCGTTCGCACCACTCCTCTCGCGCTACCGCGGCATCTTCTTCGCGATGCTGACGCTGGCCTTGTCGATGGTGACCTACGGCCTCTTGATGAAACTCGAGACCTTCGGCGGCTCCGACGGCTTCAACCTCGGCCGGCCGACCCTGCTCGGCCGAAAGCTGCCCGACGACCGCGTCGGCTTCATCCTCTTTCTCGTCACCGTCGGCTTCGCGGTCGTGATGGCGGCGCTGGCCCGCGTCTATTTCGACAGCACCCGTGGCCTCGTCACCCTCGCCGCGCGCGAGAACGAGCTGCGCGTCGAATACCTCGGCGGCTCGGTGCGCCAGGCGATGGCGATCAACTTCGTGCTCGCGGCGTTCTGCGGCGGGCTCGGCGGCGCGCTCGTCGTCATGGCGCTCGGCCACATCGAGCCGACCTTCAGCTTCTGGACGACCTCGGGCGAGTTCGTGTTCGTCGCCATCCTCGCCGGCTGGCACAGCGTCGTCGCGGTGTTCGTCGCCAGCACCGTGCTGGAGGTGGTGCGCTCGTTCTCGAGCTCGTACTTCCCCAACACCTGGCAGCTCGCGCTCGGCATCTTCCTGCTGCTCGTGATCCGCTTCCTGCCGAAGGGCATCGGCTCGCTCTGGCACCGGGAGCGGCGCTGATGGCCGCGCCGCTGCTCGAGGCGCGCGGCCTGAACA
>DATCGH010000145.1:0-3940 GCA_036509055.1 Caldimonas sp. | reverse complement strand
GTCAAGGAAGTCAAGTTCCGCCCCGGCACCGACGAGGGCGACTACGCGATCAAGATGAGGAACCTGCGCCGCTTCATCGAGGAAGACGGCGACAAGGGCAAGGTGACGCTGCGCTACCGCGGCCGCGAGATCACCCACCAGGACATCGGCATGCGCCTTCTGGAGCGCATTCGCGACGAGCTGGCGGATGTCTCGGTGGTGGAGCACATGCCCAAGCTCGAAGGCCGGCAGATGATCATGGTGCTGGCGCCGAAGAGGAAGTAGCACCGCACGACAGAGCAACATCGATCGGGCCTCGAAGCCCGGTCGAGCACAAGCGACTGCAGGCTTGCAAGACGACGGAGAACCCGGCGGCGCCTGCAGGAGCAAACGAAGAAGGAAGAGAAGTCATGCCGAAGATGAAGACCAAGAAGAGCGCTGCGAAGCGGTTCCGGGTGCGCCCGGGCGGCACCGTCAAGCGCGGCCAGGCGTTCAAGCGCCACATCCTGACGAAGAAGTCGACCAAGAACAAGCGCCACCTGCGCGGCGCGGTCGGCGTCCACGACACGAACATGGGCCACATGGCGCAGATGCTGCCGTTCGCGGGCCTGTAGAACCGTTCGTCGTCGATCAAACACTTCTGAAGGAGTAATTCCATGCCTCGCGTCAAACGCGGCGTCACTGCACGTGCCCGCCACAAGAAGATCCTCGTTCTCGCCAAGGGCTTTCGCGGTCGCCGCAAGAACGTCTTTCGCATTGCCAAGGAAGCGGTCATGCGCGCCGGGCAATACGCCTATCGCGACCGCCGCACCAAGAAGCGCGTCTTCCGGCAGCTCTGGATCGCGCGCATCAACGCCGCCACCCGCGGCCTCGGCGTCACCTACAGCAAGTTCATGGCCGGCCTGAAGAAGGCCGGCGTCGGCATCGACCGCAAGGTGCTGGCCGACATGGCGGTCAACGATCCTGCCGCCTTCGGCAGCATCGTCGAGAAGGTCCGGCCGCACCTGTCGTGATCCAGCCGGGCCCGGCGGCCCTGCGCCGCCGTGTCCCGGGCCTTGCGCCGCGCTGCGGCCGGTTTCGTTGCAGAGAACGATGAGCGATCTCGCTGCGGTGATTGAAAGTGCCAGGGGCGACTTCGCTCGTGCGTCGACGAGCGCCGAGCTCGAGGACGCGAAGGCGCGTTATCTCGGCAAGGCGGGCAGGGTCACCGAGCAGCTGAAGGCGCTCGGCGCACTGGCGCCCGAAGAGAAGAAGGCGCGGGGCGCCGAGATCAATGCCGCCAAGCAGGCGATCGAATCGGCCTTGGTCGATCGTCGATCGGAGCTCGCCAACCGGCAGCTCGAAGCCCAGCTCGCGGCGCAATCGCTCGACGTCACCTTGCCCGGCCGCAGCCGCGGCACCGGCGGCATCCATCCGGTCAGCCAGGCGCTGGAGCGGATCGAGGCGATCTTCGCCTCGATGGGCTTCGAGATCGCCGACGGGCCCGAGATCGAGACCGACTGGTACAGCTTCACCGCGCTGAACAATCCCGAGAACCATCCGGCGCGGTCGATGCAGGACACGTTCTACGTCGACCTGAAGGATGGCGACGGCCACTGGCTCAACCTCAGGCCGCACACCTCGCCGATGCAGATCCGCCATGCCCAGGCGCACGCGCGGCGTCATGCCGGCGCCGCGGTGATGCCCGACGTGCGCGTGATCGCCCCGGGCCGCACCTATCGCGTCGACAGCGACGCCACCCACTCGCCGATGTTCCACCAGGTCGAGGGCCTGTGGCTGGGCGAGAACGTGAGCTTTCGCGACCTGAAGGCGGTGTACCTCGACTTCATGCGCGCCTTCTTCGAGACCGATCAGCTCAAGCTGCGCTTTCGCCCGAGCTACTTCCCGTTCACCGAGCCGAGCGCCGAGATCGACCTGATGTTCGAGACCGGTCCCTTGGCCGGCCGCTGGCTCGAGGTTTCGGGCTCGGGGCAGGTGCATCCTCAGGTCGTGCGCAACATGGGCTTCGATCCGGAACGGATCATCGGCTTCGCCTTCGGCTCGGGGATCGATCGCCTGGCGATGTTGCGCTACGGCATCGACGACCTGCGCCTCTTCTTCGACGGCGACCTCCGTTTTCTGCGCCAGTTCGCCGCCTGACCGCTGCCGTCCCGCCGACATGCAATTCCCTGAATCCTGGCTGCGCGAGTTCTGCGATCCGCCGATCTCGACCGCCGAGCTGGCCGAGCGGCTCACCATGGCCGGGCTCGAGGTCGAGGATCTGCGCCCGGCGGCGCCGCCGTTCCACGGTGTCGTCGTCGCCGAGGTGCTCGAGGTCGCCAAGCATCCGAACGCCGACAAGCTGCGGGTCTGCCAGGTGAACGGCGGCGGCGGCGAGACGCTGGAGATCGTCTGCGGCGCGCCGAACGTGCGGCCCGGCATCAAGGTGCCGCTGGCGCGCGTCGGCGCCGAGCTGCCGCCGGTGGGCGAGGGCGACGACGCCAAGCCTTTTCGCATCGAGGTCGGCAAGATCCGCGGCGTCGAGAGCCGCGGCATGCTCTGCTCGGCGCGAGAACTGAAACTCTCCGAGGACCACGGCGGGCTGCTGATCCTCGATGACGCCGCGCCGATCGGCGCAGACCTGCGCCAGCACCTGAAGCTCGACGACACGATCTTCACGCTCAAGCTCACGCCCAACCTCGGACACAACCTCAGCCTCTTCGGCATCGCCCGCGAGGTCGCGGCGCTGACCGGGGCGCCGCTCAAGCCGCTGCGCATCGCCCCGGTGCCGGTCGGCGATGCAGCGGTGCTGCGCGTCGCAGTCGAGGCGCCCGACCTGTGCGGGCGCTTTTCCGGGCGCATCGTCCGCGGCATCGATACCACCGCGAAGACACCGGCCTGGATGGCCGAGCGGCTGGCGCGCTGCGGCCAGCGCACGGTCGCGCCGCTGGTCGACATCTCGAACTACGTGATGTTCGAGCTCGGCCGGCCTTCGCACATTTTCGACCTCGACACCATCGACGGTGGCCTCACGGTCCGCTGGGCGCGACCCGGCGAGACGCTGGAGCTGCTCAACGGCGCGACTGTGGAGCTCGACGCGGAGGTTGGCGTCATTGCCGATGACAGCCATGTCGAGTCGCTCGCCGGCATCATGGGCGGCGCGCGGACCGCGGTGTCGGATGCGACGCGCAACGTGTATGTCGAGGCGGCGTTCTGGTGGCCCGAGTCGGTCGCGGGGCGCTCGCGCCGCTACAAGTTCTCGACCGATGCCGGGCACCGCTTCGAGCGCGGCGTCGATCCGGCGACGACGGTCGAGCACATCGAGCGGATCACCTCGCTGATCGTCGAGATCTGCGGCGGCAGCGAGACCCGCTGCGGGCCGATCGACGATCACGTGGTCAACATGCCGTCCCCCGCTCCGGTGACCTTGCGCGTCGCCCGAGCCGCCAAGGTCATCGGCATCCCCGTGTCGCAAGCCGAGTGCGAGGCGGTGATGGATCGCCTCGGCTTTGCCTGGACCAGCACGCCGGGCCTGATCGAGGTCGAGCCGCCGAGCTGGCGCTTCGACATCCGCATCGAGGAAGACCTGATCGAGGAAGTGATCCGCCTGCTCGGCTACGACCGGCTCGATGCGCTGCCGCCGCGCGGCACGCTCGTCGCCCACGTGCCGAGCGAAGGGCGCCGGCCGCCGGCGCGGCTGCGCCAGGCGCTTGCCGACCTCGGCTGGCAGGAGACGATCGGCTTCAGCTTCGTCGAGGAGCGCTGGGAGCGCGACTTCGCTGGCAATGCCGAGCCGGTGCGCGTCCTCAACCCGATCGCCCAGTCGCTGTCGGTGATGCGATCGAGCCTGGTCGGCAGCCTGGTCGAGGCGCTGAAGGTCAACCTCGCGCGCAAGAGCACGCGCGTGCGGCTGTTCGAGCTCGGCAAGGTCTACCTGCGCGACCCGAGCGTTCCGGCGGGCGACGCCGCCGTGGCGGGCCTG
>DATCGH010000144.1:0-3960 GCA_036509055.1 Caldimonas sp. | reverse complement strand
CGAGCTCGGCGACGACCATCCGCGGGTCCGTGCCGGCATGCCGCTGCACGGCAAGAACCTCCTCCCCGGCGACGACGTGCTGCCCGGATTCCGCCGGACCATCGATGCCTGGATGGCGGCGGTGACCGCACTCGGCCATCGGGTCATCGCCGCGATCGGCCGTTCGCTCGCGCTGCCCGACGACTACTTCGCCCGCCGCTATACCGCCGACCCGCTGATCCTGTTCCGGATCTTTCTCTACCCGAGCCGGCCGGTGCCCGAAGGCCTGGACGTGCGCGACGGCGTCGGCGAGCACACCGACTACGGCCTCCTGACCCTCCTGCGCCAGGACAGCATCGGCGGCCTGCAGGTGCGCACCGCCGCCGGCTGGATCGAGGCGCCGCCGATCGAGGACGCCTTCGTCTGCAACATCGGCGACATGCTCGACCGCATGACCGGCGGGCTCTATCGGAGCACGCCGCATCGCGTCCGGCTCAACCGCAGCGGCCGCGATCGCCTGTCGTTCCCGCTGTTCTTCGACCCCGACATGCCGGCGCGCATCGAGCCGATCCGCAGCGCCGCGACCGACGACCATGCGACCCGCTGGGACGGCGCCAGCGTCCATGCCTTCGAAGGCAGCTACGGCGACTACCTGCTCGGCAAGATCGGCAAGGTCTTCCCCGACCTCAAGCGCAGCGTGCTCTGACGACCCAGCCTGGGCATGGCCGACCGCCTCTTCGTCAGCTGCGAGCACGCCGGCAACGTCGTGCCGAAGGAATATGCGCATCTCTTCGTCGGCCACGAGCACCTCCTGCCGACGCATCGCGGCTGGGATCCGGGGGCGCTGTTGCTGGCGCGCGAGATGGCGGAGCGGTTCGGCGCGCCGCTCTGCTACGACAAGACGACGCGGCTCCTCGCCGACCTGAACCGCTCGGTCGGCACGCCCGATCTTCATTCCGAGGCGACGCGCCATCTCGGCAAGGCCGAGCGGCGGCGTCTGCTCGAGGCCTACTACTTCCCGCACCGGCGCCGGGTCGATGTCGCGCTCGCCGAGGCCGTGGCCGAGGCGAGCGCCGCCGGCGACCGGGTCGTCCACGTCGCCTCGCACAGCTTCACGCCCGAGCTCCACGGCAAGGTCCGCACCGCCGACATCGGTATGCTCTACGACCCGCGCCGCCCGGGCGAGGTGGCTTTCGCGACCGCCTGGATCGAGGCCCTGCGGGCGAAGGACGGCGGACTCAGGCTGCGCCGCAACTATCCCTATCTCGGCGCCAGCGACGGCGTCTGCCAGGTGATGCGGCGCCGCTACCGGCCCGAGATCTACGTCGGCCTCGAGCTCGAGGTGAACCAGCGCTACGTCGAGGCGGGCGGCCCGGCCTGGCCGAGGATCCGCCGAACCCTGCTCGAGACGCTCGGCGAGGCGCTGGACCTGCCGCGCCGCTGAGGGGCGCTAGCTGCGCGGCGGCACCGGTCCGGACTGCGGATACACCGGCACCGGCGGCGGCATCGTTTCCGGCGCCGGATAGGCCTGCGGCACCGGCTGGGGACCGGCCTGCGGCGCCCGCGTCACCCGGGTGCGGCCGCCCGTGGTGACGAGCACCACCGGTTCGCCGACCATCCAGCCCTCGTTGCCGTTGGCCTGGACGATCGAGCGGCGCTCGCCGTTGCGCATCTGCAGCAGCAACTCGACGCCGTTCTGCTGGGTCGCGCCGCGCTCCATCGCGTTGCCGATCACGCCGCCGAGGACGGCGCCGAGAAGGCCGGCCGCCCACGAGTTCTGGTAGCTCGCGGCGTTGGCCGCGGCGATGCCGCCGGCCATGGCGCCGACGCCGGCGCCGAGGCCGCTCTGGGCGCCGTCGATCGTCACCGGCCGCACCGACAGGATGGTGGCGTCGGAGAGAACCGCCATGCGCTGCGCCTCGTAGGGGTGGATCACGTCGGGGCTGTGGGTCGCGCAGGCGGTGAGCGAGGCGACGAGCAGGGCGCTGAGCACGACTCTCATGATTTTCTCCAGGAGTCCAGGAGCAACGCGCGAAAACCGCTGCCCGTGGACCGCAGGCGCCGAGCGTACCGCACGACAGGGACGGGCCGGTGCAAAGAACCGTGAACGGCCTGACGGCTCAGCCGTGCAGTCGGCTGTTGCGCGGCACGCTGGCGAGCAGGAACTCCATCTGGTCGGCCAGGATGCGCCGGCCGCGCAGGATCATGTCCTCGTGCAGGCTGGGCACGTAGGGCAGGTAGTGCAGCGACATGTGCGCCTCTTCCGGCAGGCGGTTGCCCTTGTGGCCATTGCAGGAGCGACAGGCGGTGATGCAGTTCATCCAGGTGTCGCCGCCGCCACGCGAGGTGGGCACGATGTGCTCCCGGGTCAGGTCGTCGAGCGGGAACTCGTGGGCGCAGTAGGCGCAGACCTGCCGGTCGCGGGCGAAGAGCTTCGGGTTGCTGAGCGCCGGCGTGCGCCGCCAGGCTCGGCTCGGCACCGCGCCGCGGACGGCGACGATCGGGTGAACCTCGATCCGCGATTGCAGGCCGGTGCGCCGCTGCACGCCGCCACGCAGCACATGAAAGGCGTCGCCGAGGGTCCAGGCGACGCCATCGCTGGCATAAAGAACGGCCGCTTCCTTGGCCGAGATCCAGGCCTGCGGGCGGCCCGACATGTCGAGCTGCAGAACTTCCATCACCACCCTAGCGTACTGCATGAACCGTGCCGGCTCAAGACAGGGCCCGCCGAGCGGCGCCGGGCGATGCGCCGGCGCTACGCCGAACGGGCAGGGTAGAGGCCGCGCTGCTGCGCCATCAGGCGGGTCAGGCCGAGCAGGGCGCCGATGTTCGGCGTCGCGACGCCGACCCGCGCGCCGATCTCGTGGACGGCGCTGACCAGGGCGTCGAGCTCGATCGGCCGGCCGGCGAGGACGTCCTGGAGCATCGAGGTCTTGAAGCTGCCGAGCTTGCGCGCCAGGCCCATGCGCTCCTCGCCGGACTGGGCGATCGGGCAGCCGATGCGCTCGCCGATCGCCGCCGCCTCGGCCATGGTGCGCATCATGAAAGCGTGCACCAGCGGATCGTCGAGGATCGCGTCGCTTTCGGCGCCGGTCAGCGCCGAAACCGGGTTCATCGTCATGTTTCCCCAGAGCTTGTACCAGACCTCGCGGCGCACGTCAGTGCTCGCTTCGGCCTCGAAGCCCGACTCGGCAAGCGCGGCGCAGACCGCGCCGACCCGGGCCGATTCGCCGCCGGCCGGCTCGCCGACGATCAGTCGCTCGCCGAAGCCGTGCCGAACCAGGCCCGGTTCCGGGCAGGAGGCGGCGAGGTGGACGACGCAGCCGAGGACGCGGGCGATCGGCAGTGTCGCGAGCAGCCGGCCGCCCGGATCGACGCTCTCGAGCGGCGGCTCGGAAGGCGCGGCCGCGGGCATGAACCACCAAGGTACGCCGTTCATCGCCGGCAGCAGCACGGTCGCGGGACCGGTCAGCGCGGCGATCTGCGGCGCCAGCGCGGCGAGCGCCGGCGCCTTGAGGGCGATCACTACCAGTTCCTGCGGCCCGAGCGCCCGCGCATCCTCGTCGACCACGATCCGCGCCACCGATCGCCTGCCGGCGTATTCGACCACCAGGCCGCGTTCGCGCACCCGGGCCAGGGTCTCGCCGCGGGCCAGCGCCGAGACGGCGTGACCGGCGGCGGCCATGCGGGCGGCGATCAACCCGCCGACGGCGCCGAGCCCCACCACGGCGACCTTCATCGGCTGCCCCGCCCCATGCGAATTCGGGTCGTCAACTGCAATCTCCTCGACGAAAGGCAAGCACGCCTGCCGTTTTTCTGCAAAATAGCACGATCGTTCGTTTTTTGCCCGATCGCTGCATCGGCCCGCTGTCCTTGGATTCTCTCGCCTCCGACACCGACGACGCACCGCCGGCCGACGCCGCCGCGCCCAAGGCGCTGATGAAAGGCCGCCAGACGCGGGCCGCGATCGTCGACGCCGCC
>DATCGH010000143.1:0-3234 GCA_036509055.1 Caldimonas sp. | reverse complement strand
GTGGGCGTGTACTACCAGCAGGCGGGCGGAACCCTGTCCGGCGAGGAGCTCTATCTCACTCCGCCACAGGTCGTCAGCGCCCTGCAGCCGATGGCGCTCGGCGACGTCAACGGCGATGGCCGTCGCGACATCTTCATCGCCGGTTCGCTGCTCGGACAGCATCCGAACGGCGGCCTGGCCGCACTCGGCAGCGTCGAGCGCGGCTTGCCGGCCGTCGGGCGGGTGCATCCCGGCCTGCTTAGCCGCTACGGCCTTTCCGCCAGCCGCGCCGCACAGCCGACGATCTCGTCCGGAACGCGCTAGTCGTGGCCTCGGCTCAGCGCGGCAGTCCCAGGCCGCGCTGGGCGATCAGGCTGCGCTGGATCTCGTTGGTGCCGATCGAGATCACCCACATCAGCGAGTGGCGCAGGCCCTGCTCGTAGCGGCCGTGGCGCAGCGCCCCGGCCGCCCCCTGGGAGAGCGCCGCGCGCGGCCCGAGCATATCGAGCGCGGCCTCGCCGAAGCGCTCCATCAGCTCGCCGGAGAACACCTTGCTGATCGCCCCCGTCTCGGGCGGCGTCGTGCCGCTGGTGGCGAGCTCGGCGCAATGGATCATGAGGCGGCGCCCGACCTCGATCTCGGCGGCGAGGGTGGCGATGCGGTCGCGCACCAGCGCGTCGTCGCGAAGGGCGGGGCCTGCGGCGCGGACGTCGCGGCAGAGCAGCTCGAAGGCGTGCGCGACCTTGAGGACGATGCCGCCGCCGACCGTGCCGCGCTCGTTGGCCAGGGCATCGGTCAGCACCTTCCAGCCGCCGTGGAGCGGGCCGATCAGGGCGTCGGCCGGCACCCGCACCTCGTCGTAGAAGATGTTGGCGAAGCTGCCGTCGTACATCGTCGTCGCCGGCTTGATGCTGATTCCGGGCGAATCCATGGGGACGACGAACATGCTGATGCCGGCATGCGGCTTGGCCTCGCGGTCGGTGCGCGCGGCCAGGAACATGTATTTGCCCCAGTAGGTGGTGGTCCAGATCTTCTGCCCGGTGATGACCCACTCGTCGCCGTCACGGACGGCACGGCTGCGCAGCGACGCCAGGTCGGAGCCGGCCTCGGGCTCGCTGTAGCCCATGCCGTGCATCGCCTCGCCGCGCAAAATCTCCGGCAGGTAGCGCTGCTGTTGCTCGGGCGTGCCGAACATCATCAAGGCGTTCGCCTGGACCGCGGCGCCGATGCGCGGCGCCTCGGCCCGCTCCATCATCTCCAGGAAGGCGATCTGCTCGAGCGGCGTGCGCGCCTGGCCGCCGAACTCGCGCGCCCAGCCGAGGCCGAGCCAGCCGGTCTTGCCGAGGTCGCGGGCGAACGAGGCATCGAACTCGCGGTCGTGGAAGTCCTTGCGATCGAACGTTGCCTTGCGCTCGCCGCTCCAGTGCTGCTGCAGCCAGGCGCGCACCTCCGCGCGGAAGGCATTGCCGGCGGCGCCGAGGTCGTATTCGGGCAGGGTGCCTTCGGGGTGGTCGAGCAGATGCGCGGCGAGGTCGCGGCGCGCCGCGGTCGCGCCGCCGAGCGCCACGGTGTCGAGATGGGCACGTCGGAAGTGGCGCGGCGCCTCGTGCTCCTCGGCATAGCCGATGGCGCCGAACGCATGCTGCGTCTGCAGCGATGCCTGGCGCAGCGCCGGGCCGCCGAAGGCGACCGCGGCGGCCGCAAAGTAGCGCCAGTCCGGCGCACCGAGATCGAACGCCTCGGCCGCGTGCTCGAGCGTCGCGCGCACGCCCTCGAGGGCGATCAGGTTGTCGGCCAGCTTGTGCTGGATCGCCTGGAACCGGCCGATCGGCTGGCCGAACTGCTTGCGCTCCTTGGCGTAGTCGACCGCCATCTCGAAGGCGCGGCGAGCGCCGCCGTGCGCCCGGGCGAGGAGCGCGAGGCGGGCGACGCGCAGCAGGTCGGCGAGGTCCGCGTTCTCCAGCGGCACGAAAGCCGCGGGCACGTTGGCCAGCAGGATCTCGGCCCAGCCGTCGGCACCGAGCGCACGGGTGGCGATGACCCGGCTGCCGTCGTGCCCGCCGAGGGCGACGATGTCCAGCCCCGGCCGGCCGCCGCCGCGGGCGACGACCAGGTGGGTCGCCGCCGCCGCGCCGTCGACGAAGCGCAGCGTGCCCGAGAGCCGGTCGCCGCTCCAGGTGAGCTCGCTGGCGCCGGCGCTCGGGTCGAGCTCGCCGAAGCTCCAGCAGATGCGGGCGTCGCCGGCGTGCAGACTCGCAAGCAGGTCCCTCGCCGGCTGCGGCGAGTCGCTGCCGGCCAGGGCCAGGTTGGCCAGGCCGGCACCCAGGAGGGGCGCCGGGCAGGCGCCGCGGCCCAGTTCCTCCATCGCCACGACCAACTCGCGCAGGCCGCCTTCCGACGGCTCGCTGCCGAGGCCGGCGACGCCTTGCTCGACCAACTGCGACCACACCGTCGCGATCGCCTCCGGCTCGCGGCCGCGGGCGATCGCTGCGTCGGCCGGCCAGTGCTCGGCGAGAAAGCCGCGCAGCGAATCGCGCAGCAGCGAGCGCTCCTCGGCGCCCGGCAGCGCCGCGGCATCGAGGCCGCGACGCTCCCTCATGCGCGCGCCCGGCCGAACGTGCCCTTGGCGCGCAGGGCGGCGAGGGCGGCGGCGTCGAGGCCGAGGGTGTCGTGCAGCACCTGCTCGGTGTGCTCGCCGAGGCCGGCAACGCTCGGCTGCGCCGCCACCGGCGTGGCCGACATCAGGTAGGGCAGGTTGGCCACCTTGTAGCCCGCGTCGCCCTCGCCGATCTCGACGAAGAGGCCGCGCTCCGCGCACTGCGGGTCGGCCATCGCCTCGGCGACGCTGCGATAGCGCGAGCAGGGTACGCCGGCCTTCATGAAGATCTGCTCGCATTCGGCGCCGGTGCGCAGCGAGGTCCAGCGCTCGATCAGCGCCAGCAACGCCGGCCAGTTCGCCTCCTTGGTCGCCATGGTGGCGAAGCGCGGATCGGTCTTGCCTTCGGGATAGCCGATGGTCTCGAACAGGACCTCGAGGTTCTTCTGCGTCACCGCCGCGACCATCACGTAGCCGTCGCTGGCGCGGACCGGCTCGTAGACCTGGCGCGGCCGCTCGGGCGGGAACTGCGCCGCCTGCATCTCGTAGATCAGCATGCCGAGCACCGAGTCCATCAGCGAGACGTCGATGTGCTGGCCGCGGCCGCTCTTCTCGCGCTCGTAGAGGGCGAGCTGGATCGCGCCGAAGGCGTAGGAGGC
>DATCGH010000142.1:0-4052 GCA_036509055.1 Caldimonas sp. | reverse complement strand
TGGTTAGTGTCCATAATCATGATTGGGAGTCATTCTAGGAGTGGTGACCTAGTGAAATCCTAGGGTAAGCCCTAGAGAGGTCTCACTGTTTGGTTATGTATATTAACTAAAAGGCAAGGACTTGTCGAGTACCACCGAAGCCCTTCGGCGACGCCCGCCCGGGATCGCCGTGCCAAGGAGACAGGACATGAACGCCACCGGCCTGAACACCGCCGCCTTCGCCCTCGTGACGGCGCTGCTGGCCGCCTGCGTCGGCGCGCCTCCGCCTGCAGCACTTGCACCCGCGCAAGGCTCGACGCTGGTCGCCTGCGAAGCGCTCGCCGCATCGTTCACGTTTGCGCGCACGAAAGTCACCGCGGCGACGACGGTGCCGGTGGGCGAGCTGTCGGCGGCGGGCATGGCGATCGGCCCGCACTGCCGCGTCGTCGGCGCCATGAACGATCGGGTCAGCCCGGTCGACGGCAAGCGTTACGCGATCGGCTTCGAGATGCGCCTGCCGCAGGCATGGAATGGCCGCTTCTTCTATCAGGCCAATGGCGGCGTGGACGGCAACGTCCTGCCCGCGATCGGCCTCACGACGATCGGCCCGGGCGCGGCGAGCGCGCTGGCCAAGGGCTTTGCCGTCATCAGCGCCGACGCCGGGCACACGGCGGCGCAGAACGGCAGCTTCGGCCTCGACCCGCAGGCACGCATCGACTACGGCTATGGCGCCGTCGCTGCACTCACGCCCATGGCCAAGGCCCTGATCCGTGCCGCCTACGGGCGCGAACCCGATCGCTCCTACATCGGCGGCTGCTCGAACGGCGGCCGGCACGCGCTTGTCGCCGCCGCCCGGATGCCCGAGGCCTACGACGGCTTCCTGGTCGGCGATCCGGGCACCGTGCTGCCCCGCGCGGCCATCGCCAACCTCGTCGGCGGCAAGACGTATGCAAGCCTGGCCACGGACGCCGCCGACGTCGGCTCGGCGTTCACGACTGCCGAGCGCAGGCTCGTCTCGGATGCGGTGCTGCGCCGCTGCGACGCGCTCGATGGTGCCGCGGATGGCCTGGTGAATGACACCCGGGCGTGCCAGGCGGCATTCGACCTCGGTCGCGATGTGCCCACCTGCACCGGCGGGCGCGATGGCACCTGCCTCGGCGCCGCGCAGAAGCTAGCCATCGGCGGCCTGTTCGCCGGCGTCACCACCGCCTCGGGCGCTCGCGTCTATGCACCCTTCCCCTACGACGCCGGGCTGGCGACGAACGACTGGGCGTCGTGGAAATTCAGCGTTCCGCCGACGCGCGATGCCGGCGCCATCGGTGGCATCTGGCAGGTGCCGCCGGCCGCGCCGACCGGCTTCGACGGCCGCGCTTTCATGCTCGCCGCCGATGCCGACGCGCTGCTCGCGCGGGTGCAGGCGACCGACGCCACCTACACCGAATCAGCGCTCTCCTTCATGCAGCCGCCGCGCCTGGAGGATTTCTCTGCCGTTCGCCGGCGCGGCGCCCGGATCGTCATGTACCACGGCACCAGCGATCCGATCTTCTCCAGCGAGCACAGCGTGCAGGTCTACGAAGCCTGGAGCCGGGGCAGCGGCGCGCCCGCGGAGAGCTTCGCCCGTCTCTATCTCGTCCCGGGCATGAACCATTGCCGCGGCGGCCCGGCGGCCGACCAGTTCGACCTGCTCCAGCCGCTCGTCGATTGGGTCGAGCAGGGGAAGGCACCGGCCGCCGTGACGGCCAGCGTGCGCGGCCCCGGGAGCGCCGCCGGCGCGAACGCCGATCTGCCGGCCTCGTGGTCGCCGGAGCGCACGCGCTTGCTCTGCCCCTATCCGGCGGTGGCGCGACGCACGGGCGAAGGCAGTCTCGAATCGGCCTCGGCCTTCACTTGCCGCTGACCTTCCAGGAGCCCGCCATGCCCGCGTTCGCACCGACCTCCCGCCGCAACGTCCTTCTCGCCGCGGCGGCCTCGCTCGCGGCCGCTCCCGCCCTGGCCGAGGAAGCGGCCTTTCGTCCGGCCGATCCGGTGTTGAACGCCGTCAGCGCCGCCCATCCGCTCGTCCTTCCGAAAACGGAGCTCGTCTACGAGGCGATGTTCGACCTGCTGCCGACACTGCAGCTCGGCAGCTCGCCCTACGGCGAGCGGCGCATCGTGCCGATCTCGGGCGGACGATTCGAAGGCCCCGGCCTCGCCGGCAAGGTACTGGCGGGCGGTGCCGACCGCCAGCTCGTCCGCCGCGACGGCGCCGTCTCGCTCGACGCCATGTACGAGCTTCAGACCGACGACGGCATCGTCATCTCCGTGCGCAATCGCGTGCTGACGCGCCAGCCGAAGGAGCCTGCCAATGCGCCGCGCTACGCCTTCTCGACGATCGACATCACGGCGCCCGACGGCAAGTACGGCTGGCTCAACGACTGGGTCTACGTCGGCACGCTGCACAGCCTGCGGCCGCGGCCGAACGTGCTCATCCGGGTGTACAAGGTGAGCTGAGCCCGATCATCGAGAGCCGCGGAGCCGCGCCATGAACACCGCCGACCTGATCGCCATCGACACCCACACCCACCTCGAGGTGTCGTGCCGCAACCCCTTCGACAGCTACGGCGAGGAATACGACCGCGCCGCCGACAAGTACTTCCGCTCGTCGAAGCGGCCGACGATGGACGAGACCATCGCCTTCTACCGCGAGCTGAAGATCGGCTTCGTCAACTTCACCGTCGACGCCGAGACGCAGATGGGGCGCCGGCGCATCCCCAACGAGGAGATCGCCGAGGCGGCGCAGAAGAACAGCGACATCATGATCGCCTTCGGCTCGATCGATCCGCACAAGGGAAAGATGGGCGGCCGCGAGGCCAGGAAGCTGGTCGAGGACTACGGCGTGCGCGGCTTCAAGTTCCACCCCACGGTGCAGGGCTTCGAGCCGGCCGACAAGATGGCCTGGCCGATCTACGAGGTGATCGCCGAGCACAAGCTGCCGGCGATCTTCCACAGCGGCCACTCGGGCATCGGCTCGGGCATGCGCTGCGGCGGCGGCCTGCGCCTGCAGAACTCGAACCCGATGCTGGTCGAGGACGTGGCGATGGCCTTTCCCGACATGCAGATCGTCCTCGCCCATCCGTCGTGGCCGTGGCAGGACGAGGCGATCTCGCTGGCGATGCACAAGCCCAACGTCTGGATCGACCTCTCGGGCTGGAGCCCGAAGTACTTCCCGCCGCAGCTGGTGCAGTACGCCAACACCCTGCTCAAGGACCGGGTGCTGTTCGGCAGCGACTTCCCGCTGATCACGCCCGACCGCTGGCTCAAGGACTTCGCCGAGGCCGGCTTCAAGGACGAGGTGCGGCCGTTGATCCTGAAAGAAAACGCGAAGCGGCTCCTGAACCTCGCCTGAGCCGCGCGGCTCAGCGGCGGCGCTTCGAGGACGACGCCTGCGGCTCGGGCGACGCCGCCACGGCATCGGGATCGGCCGACAGCGCCTTGACGAGATCGTCGACGGCGCCCTGGAAGGCGGCACGGGTGGTCGCCGAGGTCGGCGCCGCGGTCAGCTTGCCGGAAGCGTTGCCGACGTAAGGCCGGCCGGCGACCTCGACCTCGATCCGGACGATGCCGTGCGCGGCCCCGGCCCTGCCCTTGGAGAGCGAACGGAGCACGAGGTCCACCGCTTCACCGCCCGGGAGGCCGACGCGCCCGACGTCGCCGACGACGCCCGCCTGGACGAAGCGCAGCTCGAATCCCGTCAGCCTGACGGAGCCTATGCCCAGCAGTTCGCGCAGCCGCGCCTGCGCCCCAGGGGAATCGACGGCGGTTTCCAGCGACTGGCGAAGCGCCTCGGGCGGCGGCTGGCGGAACTGCGTTTCGCCCAGGCGGATTCCGTTCGGCAGGATCTGCGCGGCCGCCGACGGCGTGTCGCGCGCGTCGACGACGCGAACCGGTCGCTGGGCTCGCGGCATCGGCTCGACGAGGTCGTACACCTCGTTGGGATCGAAATCGATCGCCTGGGCCGCGGTGAGGACGACCAGCGGAAGCGCGGCAAAGAGACTGATCCACCGACGCCGCACCCTGTCCTCCTTCGACCCGTG
>DATCGH010000141.1:0-3496 GCA_036509055.1 Caldimonas sp. | reverse complement strand
CGGGCCGTTGATCGTCATGCTGACCGAGGTGCTCGGGCTGGTCAGGTCGAACCCCGAGTACAGCACCTTCATGTCGTCGAGGGTGGCGATCGAGACGCCCGAGTTGCCGACCTTGCCGTAGATGTCGGGCCGGAGCGCCGGATCGTTGCCGTAGAGCGTGACCGAGTCGAACGCGGTCGAAAGGCGCTTGGCCGGCATGCCGGCCGAGAGCAGCTTGAAGCGGCGGTTGGTCCGGAAGGCGTCGCCCTCGCCGGCGAACATCCGGGTCGGGTCCTCGTTCTCGCGCTTGAAGGCGAAGGTGCCGGCGGCATAGGGGAAGCTGCCGGGCACGTTGTCGAGCAGCAGCCACTTCAGGATCTCGCCGTGGTCCTCGTAGGCGGGTAGCGCGACCTTCCGGATCTTGTTGCCGGAAAGGGTGGTGTGGACGATCGAGGTGCGGATCTCCTTGTCGCGCACCTTGACCACGAACTCGTCGCCGGCGTAGGCGCGCTGCAGCTCCGGCCAGCCGCCGAGCAACCGCCGGCACTCGGGGTCCAGCCGCGCCTCGCGCTCCTCGGCCAGGCCCAGGACCGCGCCGACGGCGTTGGTCTTGACCGGATTCGACTCGGTCAGCATGCGCGCGCTCTCGCGCAGCTGCTGCACCTCGCGCGCAAGTCGGGCCTGTGCCAAGGCCTGCTTCTTGTAGCCGCGCACCCCGTCGGCGATGTCGGCGAGGTAGCGGACGCGGGCGCCCGGAACGATCGGCACCTGATGCGTGCTGTGCCGGGTGGCCGCCGGTGGCAGCATCCCGGCCTCGGCCGGCAGGCCGAGCGCCGCCAGCCGCGGCAGCAGCGCCTGGTAGAGGGCGGTCACGCCGTCGTCGTTGAAGCGGCTGGCCATCGTGCCGAACACCGGCATCTCCTCGGGCTTCTTGCCGAACGCCTCGCGGTTCCTCTGTACTTGCTTGGCGACGTCGCGCAGGGCATCGGCCGCGCCCTTGCGGTCGAACTTGTTGATCGCCACGAACTCGGCGAAGTCGAGCATGTCGATCTTCTCGAGCTGGCTGGCGGCGCCGAACTCCGGCGTCATCACGTACACCGGCACGTCGACCAGGGGGACGATCGCCGCGTCGCCCTGGCCGATGCCCGAGGTCTCGACGATCACCAGGTCGAAGCCGGCGACCTTCACCGCCGCCAGCACGTCGGGCAGGGCGGCGCTGATCTCGGAGCCGAAGTCGCGGGTGGCGAGCGAGCGCATGAAGACGCGCGGGCCGTCGCTCCAGGGGCCGATCGCGTTCATGCGGATCCGGTCGCCGAGCAGCGCGCCGCCGCTCTTCCGGCGCGACGGGTCGATCGAGATCACCGCGACCTGGAGGCGATCGCCCTGGTCGAGGCGCAGGCGCCGGATCAGCTCGTCGGTGAGGCTGGACTTGCCGGCGCCGCCGGTGCCGGTGATGCCGATCACCGGCGTGTTCACCGCCGCGGCCGCGGCGCGCAGCTCGTCGAGCAGGGCGGGCGCGGCCGCCTTGTTCTCGACCGCGGTGAGCAGCTGGGCCAGCGCCCGCCGCGCCGCCGGCTCGCGGCCGCGGATCGGCGCCAGCGTCGTCGGCGCGTGCGGCGACAGGTCGACGTCGCAGCGCATCATCATCTCGCCGATCATCCCGGCCAGGCCCATGCGCTGACCGTCCTCGGGGCTGTAGATCCGCTCGACGCCGTAGCCCTGCAGCTCGGCGATCTCGCTCGCCACGATCACGCCGCCGCCGCCGCCGAAGACGCGCACGTGGGCGCCGCCGCGCTCCCTCAGCAGGTCGACCATGTACTTGAAGTACTCGACGTGGCCGCCCTGGTAGGAGCTGATGGCAATGCCCTGCACGTCTTCCTGCAGCGCCGCGGTCACGACCTCGTCGACCGAGCGGTTGTGCCCCAGGTGCACCACCTCCGCGCCCATGCCCTGGAGGATGCGGCGCATGATGTTGATCGCCGCGTCGTGGCCGTCGAACAGGGCGGCAGCGGTGACGAAGCGCACCTTGTGCGCCGGCCGGAAGTCGGCCAGCGCCTTGTAGTCGGCCTTGAGCTCGGTCATGGCACCCTGATGTTCGAAAGCGCCGGATCACCCGGCGGGTATCGCAGCTTCAGGCGTTCGAGCGCCTCCTTCACGGCGCGCGCGATCATCAGGTTGCGATGCGTCTTCGAGTCCGACGGCACGATGGTCCATGGCGCCCAGGGCGTGCCGGTGGCCGCGACCGCCGCCGAATACGCCGCCTGGTAGGTGTCCCAGGACTTGCGCTCCTCGAGGTCGCCGGCGGCGAATTTCCAGTGCTTGGTCGGGTCGTCGAGCCGCTCCTGCAGGCGCAAGCGCTGCTCCTCCTTCGAGATGTGGAGCAGGAACTTGAGCACCACCGTGCCGGTCTCGCACAGCATCCGCTCGAAGTCGTTGATGTGGGCGTAGCGCTCCCGGGTCTGGGCCTTGTCGATCCAGCCCTTGACCACCGGCACCAGCACGTCCTCGTAATGGCTGCGGTTGAAGATCACGAACTCGCCGAGCCGCGGTACCTGCTGGTGGATGCGCCAGAGGTAGTCGTGGGCCCGCTCGTCTTCGGACGGGGCTTTCCACGCCACCGTGTGGACGCCGAGCGCGCTGGTCTGGCCGAAGACGCCGCGGATGGTGCCATCCTTGCCGGCGGTGTCGGTGCCCTGGAGAACGACCAGGAGCTTGTAGCGGCGGTCGGCGTAGAAGAGGTCCTGGAGGGCGTCGAGCTCGGTGGCCAGTTCTGCCACGGCGATCCTGTCGGTGGCCTTGTCGCCGATGGAGAAGGGCTTGGCGGCGGGATCGAAGCGGCGCAGGTCGAAGCCGCGGCGGCCGGCACCGCGCGCGGCGGCGAGCGGTGCGCCGGCGAACTGGAAATCGGCCAGCCGGGCGCTGTCTTTCTTCTTTTGAGCCAAGCAAGTCTCCGTGGCTGCGGGCGCGGGCTCCGCGACGGCGGAGGCGCCATTTGACGTATACGTCAACTTCGAGTGTAGCGCGGGCCTTCGGCGCCGCCGGCAGGCGCCCACGTCGGCGCCGGGGCGGCTGTACAGTCGCCGGATTCGCCTCCCGGGAGCTGCCATGACCCGAGCCCACCGCGTTCTCGCCGGCCTGCTGTTCGCTGCGACCCTGGTGGGCTTGCTGTCCGCGCCGGCCCGGGCCGAGCCGGTCTCGGCGGCCGACACCCAGGCCGTCCGGGCAGTGGTCGAGGCCCAGCTCGCGGCGTTCGCGGAAGACGACGGCCAGCGCGCCTTCTCCTACGCCGCGCCGTCGATCCGCGAGATGTTCGGCAGCCCGGAGCGCTTCATGGCGATGGTGCGCGGCAGCTACCCGGTCGTCTACCGGCCGAGCGCCGTGGTCTTTCTCCATCCGGCCTGGGTGCAGGGCCAACTGGTGCAGGGCGTGCACCTTACCGACGCCGGCGGCGCGCTCTGGCTCGCCGTCTACAACCTCGAGCGACAGCCCGACAAGTCGTGGCGCATCAGCGGCTGCA
>DATCGH010000140.1:0-7835 GCA_036509055.1 Caldimonas sp. | reverse complement strand
AGCAGCACCAGCGCCGGCCGATCGCGCAGGATCGCCTCGACCGCCTCTTCGCCATCGCGGGCGACGCTGACGCTGTAGCCCTCGCGCTTCATCAGGTACTCGAGCGAGATCAGGATGTTCGCTTCGTCGTCGGCGATCAGGATCTTCTGGCTCATGTGCGGTCTCCTGGAGCAGCCGGCCGGACCGTTGCCGGCCAGGGCAGCTCGAATGCAAAGCATGCCCCCGGCCCAGGCCCGGACTCGAGCCAGATCCGCCCGCCGAAGTGCTCGATGATCTGGCGGCTGATCGGCAGGCCCAGCCCCGTGCCCTGCGGCCGGTTCGCGGCGTCGCCGCCCTGGCGGAACTTCTCGAAGATCAGCGCCTGCTGGTCGGCGGCGACGCCGCTGCCGTTGTCACGGATCTCGACCCTGAGCCCCGATTCGAGCACCTGCAGCCGCGCGTCGACCCGCCCACCGGCCGGCGGCAGAAACTTGGCGGCGTTCGACAGCAGGTTCAGAAGCACCTGCGTCAGCCGGTCGGCATCGGCCCGGAGCGTCGGCACGGACTCGGGCAGGTCCAGCCCCACCGAGGCACCGCGTTCGCGAAACATCTCCGCGGTGGTCTGCACCGCCCGCAGCATCAGCTCGCGCAGGTCGACATCCGTCGTGTTCCATTGCGCGTGGCCCGATTCGATCTTGGCCATGTCCAGGACCTGATTGACGAGACGGCTCAGCCGCTCGGTCTCGGCATTGATGATGCGCAGGAACTGCTGGCGCTGCTCCGCCGGCATGTCGAGGTCGTCGGCCATCATCTCCGAGAGCGCGCGGATCGACGTCAGCGGCGTGCGCAGCTCGTGCGTCACCGAGGACATGAAATCGTCCTTCAGGTGGTCGAGGCTCTTGAGCTGCTCGTTGGCGGCGCGCAGCTCGTCGGTGGCGCGCTGCAGCGAACGCGACTTGTCCTCGAGCGCGTGCGAGTAGGCGCGCAGCTGCGACGCCTCGTCGAGGATGCGCATCACGTCCTCCAGGCCGAGCGCTTCTTCCTCGACCGCCGCGGCCACCATGACGCGCGCCGAGGCGCTGCCGATCGCACCTGCCAGCTGGGTCTCGACGAACTGCACGAGCTGGGCATCGGCGGGAATCTGCTCGACTTTCGCGACGCCGCGCTGGCGCGCGAAATCGGCGAACAGCCGCTCGGAACGCGCCGCGCCCAGCAGCCTGCTCATCAGCGGCAGCAACTCGCGAACCTGGGCGCGCCCGCGCCAGAACACCGGGCCGGCGGCGCCGCTGCCGGCGGAGGCGTGGAAAACGTCGACGAACAGCGAGGCCTGGCTGGCCTCGCGCGCCGAGGGCGGCCGCCAGAGCGAAAGCGCGACGTAGGCCGCGACGTTGACCAGCAGGCTCCAGAACAGGGCGTGGGTCAGGCTGTCGAGCCCGCTCAGGCCGAGCAGCTGCTCCGGCTTGAGCAGGGCCAGGCCCCAGGGCCCGTCGTTCACGAAGCCGACCGCGAGCCAGCCCGACTTCGCCACCGAGGGCAGCATCAGCGTGTAGGCCCAGAGCACGAAGCCCAGCAGCAGGCCGGCCAGCGCACCATTGCGCGTGCCGCCCTTCCAGTAGAGCCCGCCCAGCATCGCCGGCGCGAACTGGGCCACCGCGGCGAAGCTGATGAGGCCGATGCTGACCAGTGCATAGGCCTCGCCGGCGATCGCGAAGTAGGCGTAGCCGAGCAGGAGAACGGCGACGATCGCGACCCGCCGGATGCCCAGCAGCAGTCGGCCCAGGTCGCCGCGGGCGCGTGCGCCGAAGCGGCGGGTGCGCAGCAGCATCGGCATGACCAGGTCGTTGCAGACCATGGTCGAGACGGCGATCGCCTCGACGATCACCATGCCCGTGGCCGCCGACAGCCCGCCGACGAAGACGAGCAGGGCCAGCCCCTCCTGCCCCAGGGCCAGCGGCAGCGAAAGGACGAAGCTGTCGGCGTCCATCCGACCGGGCCCGAAGTGGAGCAGGCCGCCCAAGGCGATCGGCAGGACGAACACGTTGATCAGCAGCAGATAGAGCGGGAACACCCACGCCGCCCGGCGCAGATGCTGCTCGTCGACGTTCTCGACCACCATCATCTGGAACTGGCGCGGCAGGAAGACGACCGAGAGCATCGACAGCAGGGTCAGCGCGAACCACTGCTCGTAGGCGAATCTCTGGCCCGGCCCCTGGGTGAGGGTGAGCAGCTTGTGCAGCTCCGGGACGGCCCGGGCGCGCTCGAAGATATCTCCCGGTCCATGGAAGACGCCCCAGGTCACGAACGCACCGACCGCGATGAAGGCGAGCAGCTTGACGACCGACTCGAAGGCGATCGCGGCCACCATGCCTTCGTGCTTCTCGGCGCTGTCGAGGTGCCGGGCACCGAACACCATGGTGAAGCCGGCCAGCGCGAGCGCGAAGTAGAAGGTGCTGTCGCGCCACCAGCCGAGCGGCGCGGCGAGCGGAGTGCCGAGCGGCGTGGTCAGCAGGGCATAGCCGCTGGCGACGGCCTTGAGCTGCAGGGCGATGTAGGGAACGATGCCGACGACGGTGATCAGGGTCACGGCACCCGCGAGCAGCGGGCTCTTGCCATAGCGGCTGGCGATGAAGTCGGCGATCGACGTGATCCGGTAGGTCTTGGCGATCCTGATCATCTTGCGCAGCGTCAGCCACGCCAGCACCATCGCCAGGGTCGGTCCGAGGTAGATCGGCAGGAACCAGACCCCCGCGCTCGCTGCCCGACCGACGCTGCCGAAGTAGGTCCAGGCGGTGCAGTACACCGCCATCGACAGCGCATAGACCCAGGCGTTGCCGATGATCGAACGGCCGCTGCGTGAGCGCGCGTCGCCGTACGCCGCCACCGTGAACAGCAGCAGCAGGTAGGCGAACGAGGCGCCGACGACCAGAGGGACGGAGAGCATGGCCAGCGTCAGTCAGGCATGCTTTCCACGATCGATCCGAGCAGAGCGATCAGGCCGCCCCAGAGCACGAACAGGGCGGCGGGAAACAGCGGCAGGCCCAGGACCGTCGCGTCACGGTCCCAGAGCGCGAGCAGCGGGAAATTCAGCAGCAGGCCGCCGGCCACGAACAACGCAACCAGCCTCTGCCCGCCCAGACCCTTGTGCATGGAAGTCTCCTCGTCGCGCCGCCCTCGGCCGAGCGCTCCCTAGCGGCCGCGGAAGCGGGCGGCTCACAGGAAGTCGAGCCGGTAGTGCAGGCGCAGATGTTGCCGAAAGGCCTTGATGATCGCCAGCGAGTCCTTCATCAGTTCGCGCTCGAGCGTGCCGAGCGTCGACAGCTGCACCAGGTTGTTGGCCGGCTGGCCCGAACGACGCTGACGCAGGTTGTTGTCGAGCTTGAGCACCATCAGGAAGTGCAGGGCTTCGGTCAGGTCGCGCGCCATCTGAGCCGGCAACTGCTTGCGATCCACCAGTGCCCGCAGCCGCGCGGTGGTGCCGAGCTCGGCGACGTGATGCTGCAGCGCGAGCGTGCGCACGCCGTGAACGACCGGGAAGGTGCCAAGCTTCTTCAGGTCGAAGGCCGGCTCGTCGCCGCCGCGCCAGGCGACCAGCCGCGTCCACCAACTGCCGGGCTCGCTGAACTGGTCGGCGGCGCTGACAAAGCGGGCGAAGAAGACGTCGTTGCCGACCAGGCCCTTGTCGATGAAGGTTCTTGCCTCCTGGAGCAGGGCGGGGTCGCCGGCGACGGCGAGGGCATCGAGGAAGATCGCGAGGTGCATCACCCCCTCCGGGTCGGCGCCGAACATCCATCGGCGCAGAGACTGCTTGAACCCGCTTACCGGCTGGCACCAGAGCGGGTTGCTCACCATGATGTTGCCCGGGCAGGGTGGGTAGCCGAACTCGATCAGCGCGGCGCTGAAGACCGCGGTCACCTCCTGTACGCCGGCCGTCGGGAAGCCGTCGCGGAGCAGCAGGGCGTTGTCCTGGTCAGTCTTGAGGATCTGCTCGCCGCGACCCTCGCTGCCCATCACGAGCAGGCAGCTGTTGGCCACCAGATCGGCGGGCGCCAAGATCGCCCACAGGCGCGCCAGCAACTTGCGGTTCAGTTCGTGCACGATGCTGCTGACCAGCTCGACGCGGATGCCGTCGTTGTGCAGGAGAACGACCAGGGCATCCATCTGCAGGGCCGCCTGCTTCAGCTCGGCGACGCTCGAAGCCTGCTCGATCTGCAGCGCGACCAGATTCGAATGGGTGGAGACGAAGCCCATCAGGTCGAGCTGGCTGAGGACGCCGACGATCGCTTCGCTGTCGCGCACCAGCACGCGATGCACGCGGTGCCGGAGCATCAGCTGCAAGGCCTCGAAGACCTGCGCATCGGGCGCCACCGCGATCAGATCGAAGCGGGCCACCTCGCGCACCGCGAGCTCGTCCGGCCGCGCCGGCAGGAGCAGGGCGTCGCGCAGGTCGGTGGTGGTGAACATGCCGACGCGCGCGCCGTCGCGCACCAGCGCATGGCGCAGGGACTGCTGCGCCATCAGCCGGCAGGTCGAGACCAGATCGAGCCCGCCGTCGACGTAGAAGGGCTTGCGCATGCCGGCGTCGCGCACGTGCGCTGCCATCAGCGAAACGAACTCGCGCCGCGGCTGGCGTCGGGAAGCGTCCGCCAGGCGGTGCGAGATGCCGCCGAATACCCAGGCACTGAAGCCGGGATTGCCGGCAATCAAGGCCTGCAGGGTCGGCCGCGGAATCTGCCAGGCCTGCACGTCGTCGAGAGCGCGCAGCAGGCCGCTGGCCCGCCCGCCGAGGGCGGCGCGGGCGGCGCACAGATCGCCCGGGCCGTCGATGGCGATCACCTCGCCGGCGTCGATCAGCTGCACGTGCCCTTGCACCAGCAGCCAGGCGTGGCTGACGTCCGCATCGGCGGCCAGCAGGACCGCGCCCGGGGCGAATCGGGCCGGCTCGACGCTGGCGAGCAGCAGTGTCCGTTCCGCCGGCGTGAGCGCGTCGAAGGGAGCGCTGGCGAAGCTGAAGGCGGGCAGCGCGGTGGTCGCCAGATCGTCCATGTCAGGCTAGTGGTTACAGGCCACTAGTGTGCGATCCGCGGCGCGCGTCGGCGCCGGGATCTTCAGATGCCGACGAAGGCGATGGTCATCGTTGATGCCGCGCACCTAGCGCGCTGGCTCAATGCCCACCGCCTGTCTCCGCGCCGATGCCGGTTTCGGAGCGCACCTGTTGCGCCGGAAACCCGGCACGGTCCACGGCAGCGCGCGCGCTGCGGTCGAGGATCGACACCAGCCAGATCGTCAGGAATGCGGCCGGGATCGAGAAGATGGCCGCCGAGTCGTACGGGAACCAGGCCGAGCCCGCCGGATAGTGCATGACCTTTTCCCAGACGCTGGCCGACCCGATGGTCAGCGTCACCGCGGTGATCAAGCCGACGAAGCCGCCGGCCACCGCGCCCTTGGTCGTGCAGTCCTTCCACAGCACCGACATGAACAGCACCGGGAAGTTGGCCGAGGCGGCAATCACGAAGGCGAGCATCACCATGTAGGCGACGTTCTCCTTCTCGAACGCGATGCCCAGCACGACCGCGACGATACCCAGGCCGACGGTAGTGATCTTGGAGACGCGCAACTCCTGGGCCTGATCGACCCGGCCGTGCCGCCAGACCGAGGCGTACAGGTCATGAGAGACCGCCGACGCCCCCGACAGCGTGAGGCCGGCCACCACCGCCAGGATAGTTGCGAACGCCACCGCCGAGATGAAGCCGAGGAACCAGTTGCCGCCGACGGCGCCGGCGAGGTGCACCGCCGCCATGTTGCCGCCGCCGACCAGGCCCTTGGCGACGTCGCCGCCGACGAAGTAGTTGGCCGGGTTCGGGATCAGGTTGGTGATGGCGCCGAAGCCGATGATGAAGGTCAGGATGTAGAAGTAGCCGATCCAGGTGGTGGCCCAGCCGACCGACTTGCGAGCTTCCTTGGCGTTGGGGACGGTGAAGAAGCGCATCAGGATGTGCGGCAGCCCCGCGGTGCCGAACATCAGCGCCATGCCGACCGAGATCGCCGAGACCGGGTCCTTGATCAGCGCACCCGGGCCCATGATGGCACTCTTCTTCGAGTGGACCTCGACCGCCTTGGCGAACATCGCCTCGGGCGAGAACCCGAACTGCAGCATCACCGCCAGCGCCATGAAGGTCGCGCCGCCGAGCAGCATGCAGGCCTTGATGATCTGCACCCAGGTCGTCGCCGTCATGCCGCCGAACAGCACGTACATCATCATGATCGAGCCGACCAGGATTTCGGCGTACAGGTAGTCCATCCCGAAGAGCAGCTTGATGAGCTGGCCCGCGCCCACCATCTGCGCGATCATGTAGAAGGCCACCACCACGAGCGAGCCGCTGGCCGCGAAGATGCGGGTCGGGGTCTGAGCGAAGCGGTAGCCTGCGACGTCGGCGAAGGTGAACTTGCCCAGGTTGCGCAGACGCTCGGCCATCAGGAAGGTGATGACCGGCCAGCCGACAAGCCAGCCGATCGAGAAGATCAGGCCGTCGAAGCCGCTGGCGAACACCAGGCCCGAGATGCCGAGGAACGACGCGGCCGACATGTAGTCGCCCGCGATCGCCAGCCCGTTCTGGAATCCGGTGATACCGCCACCCGCGGTATAGAAATCGGCCGCCGATTTGGTTCTGGCGGCGGCCCACTTGGTGATGCCGAGCGTGATCAGCACGAACGTGCCGAACATGCCGATCGCGGTCCAGTTCGTGGCCTGCTTCTGCGTCTGGCCGAGGTCGGCACCGGCCGCATACGCGGCGACGGCTCCGGCCGCGAGCACGGTCAGGGCGAGAATCCTTGCCAGCGTCCTGGCGTTGCGACGATCCAGGCTCATTTCAGGACTCCCTTGACAATCTGTTCGGTCAACGTGTCGAACTCGCGGTTCGCGCGCCGTACGTAGAACCAGGTGATGATGATCGTGAACACGATGACCGCCACGCCAAGCGGCATACCCACCGTCGTCACGCCGCTGCCGAGCTTCTGAGCCAGGAACGGCTTGTCGAAAGCGACCAGCACGATGAAGCCGTAATACGCGATCATTCCAGCCAGCGAGAGCCACCAGCCGAAACGGGTGCGCTTGGCCTTGAGCTCGATGTATTGCGGATGCCCCTCGATCCGCGTGACCAGGTCGTTTTCCATGCTGTCTCCTCGATGTTCTTGGGGCACAGGTGGGGCCCGATGCTCATCCGACGCCCGCCGGCATCTTCGGCCCTGGTTCATGCCGCGCCTTTGCGAAAACGCAAGGCGTTGCGGCCCGGAAGGGCCTTTGCAACGACGATCCTCGCGAGCTAGGGCAAACCCGGCCTTGGCCAGCCGCGGTCCTAGCGAACGACCCCCGGCCGCGGCGCGCCGGCGCGTTGCCAGTCCGGACCGTCGAACCACGGGTCGCCGCGCAGGTAGGCGGCGAGCATCGGCAAGGCGTCCAGGCCCCAGAACAAGCGGTCGTCGACCTCGATCGTCGGCACGCCGAAGATGCCCTTGCCGAGCGCCGCGTCGGTGGCGTCGCGAAGCAACTGCTTGACCCGGTCGCTCGTCGGATCCAGACGGGGCGCGAGCTGCTCGCGCAGCGCCGCGAGACGCGGCGGCTCCTCGGCATCGGCGCCGCCGCCTTGCCACACATGGGCCAGGATCGTCGCGCAAGCGTGGCGGTTCGGCGTCGCGCCTTCGGGTGCGGTGGCCCAGGCGAGCCGCGAGAGCGCAATCGGGTTGAACGGATGACGCGCCGGGGTTTCGAGGGGAACGCCCTGGCAGTGCGCCAGCCACTGGACCTGGCGGAAGGTCCAGGCGCGCTTGGGCTCGATCTCGGCGGGCCCCTTGTGGCCCCA
>DATCGH010000139.1:0-2329 GCA_036509055.1 Caldimonas sp. | reverse complement strand
CATCGCCTTCATCGCAGCTTCCGATTCGAAGCGCGGCAACAGCACCATCGATCCGCCGCTGGCGGCGACCGCGTTCATCTGCACGCTCTGGCCGAAGCTGTGGAACAGCGGCAGCGCCACCAATGAGACGTCATGCGAATTCAGGTGCGTCATCGCCACCGAGGCGATCGCGTTCATCATCAGGTTCGAGTGCGACAGCTCGGCGCCCTTGGGCATGCCGGTGGTGCCGGAGGTGTAGAGGATCACCGCGGTGTCGGTCTCGAGCCGCTCGGCCGCGCGCGGTGCGGGTACGCCGGCCCGCGCCAGCGCGGCCAGGTCCGACGCCGCCAGCCGCAGCGCCAGCGCAGGCGCCTCGTCGGGCAGGGGCACGCGGTCGACGAGCGCGTCGTCGAAGACGATGCCGATGGCGCCGCACTGGCCGGCGATGAAGGCCAGCCCCGGCCGCGCTTCGCGGATGCCCACCGGCACCGCGATCGCGCCGAGCCGCTGCAGGGCGAGCAGCACGAACAGGAACTCCGGCCGGTTCGAGAGCAGCATCAGCACCCGGTCGCCGGCGCCGATGCCGCGGGCGGCGAACCCGGCGGCGAGGCGATCCGCTTCCGCGCCGGCCTCGGCATAGCTCCAGCGCCGGTCTTCGTGGACGATGGCCTCGTGGCTGCCGCGCGCGGCGCGCGCCCGCTCGAACATCGGCAACAGCCCCGCCGGCCGGTAGACGAAGCAGCGGACGATGCGATCGCCGTAGAGCGCCTCGACGCGCGTCGCCGGCACCGGGTGGGCGTGCCAGGGATTCATCGCCCTAGGCCGGCATCGGCGCTGCGTTCGTTCCGCGCTCGATCACCACCTCGTGGTCGACCAGGCTGCGGGCGTGGTTCAGGTCGCTCTGCGCCATCAGCACCGCGACCGCGCTGCCCTTGAGCCCGGCGATCACCTCGGCGAGGCGCTTCGAGAGCACCGGCGCGACGCCCTCGAACGGCTCGTCGAGCAGCAGCAGGCGGGTGCCGACCGCAAGCGCGCGCGCCAGTGCCGCCAGCTTCTGCTGTCCGCCGGAGAGCAGGAGGGCGCGGCGCTCGCGCATCTCTTTCAGCTCGGGCAGCACGCGATAGACCAGCTCCAGCCGCTCCTCGGCGCGCAGCGCCCGGTTCACCCACACCGGCAGGAGGATGTTCTCCTCGACGGTGAGCTCCGGCACCAGGCCGCGGTCCTCCGGCATGTAGCCGATGCCGAGCGCGGCGCGGCGGTGCGAAGGCAGCACGGCGATGTCCTGGCCGTCGAAGACCATCCGGCCCGAGCGCACCGGCAGGTGGCCCATGACGCTCCGCATCAGCGTCGTCTTGCCGGCGCCGTTGCGGCCGACCAGGCCGACCATGGCGCCGTTCGGCACCGTCAGGCTCAGGCCGCGCAGCGCCTCGACGTTCTGGATGTTGACGTGGAGCGACTCGATCTGCAGCATGGCGTTGACGGGCCCTACCTTACTCCGCGATCAGCTCGCCGGTGACGTAGCGGCGCACGTCGGCGCTCGCCAGCGCCTCGCCCGGCGCGCCGTCGGCAATGATCCGGCCGGCGTAGAAGGCGATCACCCGGCTGGCGTAGCGCTCGACGATGTCCATGTCGTGCTCGACGAAGAGCACCGTCATGGCCACGTCGGCGAGGCCGCTCATGATCGTGTCCATCATCGGGAACTTCTCCTCGGCGGCGACGCCGCTGGTCGGCTCGTCGAGGAGCAGGAGCCGCGGCTCGGCCGAAAGCGCCATGGCGATGTCGAGGAGCTTCCTCACCCCGCCCGGCAGCTCGGCGCCGCGCCGATGGCGATGCTCCTGGAGGCGAAAGCGCTCGAGCAGCGCCTCGGCCCGCGCGAGGGTCTCGGCCCGGCGCGCCGGCTTCCAGAAGCTCAGGCCCGGGTCGTGGCAGGCGTTGGCGACGAGCATGTTGTCGAGCACCGTCAGGTCGCCGCAGAGCTGCGGGATCTGGAACGAGCGCGCCACGCCGAGCCGGGTGATCGCCCGGGGTGCGAGCTGGGTGATGTCGCGGCCTTCGAGCAGGATGTGGCCTTCGTCGGGCTTGAGGTACCCGGTGATCATGTTGACCAGGGTGGTCTTGCCGGCGCCGTTGCTGCCGATCAGGCTGACCCGCTCGCCGACGGCGAGGTCGACCTGCAGGTCGGCCGCGGCGACGACCGCGCCGAAGCGCTTGTTCAGGCCGCGCGCCTCGAGCAGCGGCGCGGCCATCAGCGCCGCTCCCGGTGCCAGAGCGAGCCGATGCCCTTCGGCAGGAAGCGGATCACGAGCAGCAGGAAGATGCCGAGCGCGAGCTGCCAGGTGTTGGGGAAGTA
>DATCGH010000138.1:0-7186 GCA_036509055.1 Caldimonas sp. | reverse complement strand
GGCCGCCGGCCTACGCGCCGCCGTCTGCGGCGCCGGCCGCGGGCGGCATTCCCCAGGACTGGGATCCCTTCGCACCCGATCCGAAAACGATCGCGCCGCAAGGCCATGACTTCGCCCGCTCGCTCGGTCAGCCCTCGGGCGGCGGTGGCGGCGGCAACTTCGGCCTCGATGTCGGTGGCCGCGCCGAGGCCTTGATTCCGGAGTTCGGCCTGGGCGGCGGCGGTGGCGGCGGTGGGGGCGGCGGCGGCGACTCGCTCGATGCGCTCTTCGGCCTGGGCGCGAGCTCGGGCGGTCGCAATGTCGACCCGCTCGCCGGCTCGGCACTCAACCAGGCGGCGGCGCAGCCGAACATGGCGGCGCACGCGGATCCGATGAAGTCGCTCAACAGCATGACGCGCGGCAGCGCGACGGCGGCAAGCGACACCACCCCCGAGCTCTCGACGCCGTTCATGGTGCCGCCGATGATTCCGGCGCCGGCGCAGCGTCCGCCGCCGGTCGTCGCCCCGCGGGCCGCGCCGCCGATGCCTCCGGTGCCGCCGGCCGCAACGATCCCGCCGACCCAGACCTACACCTCGGGCTTCGCCGGTCAGCCGGGCGCGCCCGGCGCGCCGATGCAACGCGGCAGCGCGCCCGGGCGCGCTTCCGAGGCTGCGGCACCGCCCGGAGCGGTGCTGTCGTGGACCGACCCTTCGGGCGAAAGCCAGACCGTCATCCGCCCGCGCGGCGGTGCGCCGGCGTCGGGAGGCGGCGGTGCCTTTCCCGACGACATGCTCGACCTCTCGCTCGACTTCGGCGCGCCGGCACCGGCCGCGCCGATCGCCCCGCCGGTTCCCGCGGCTCCGCCGCACCGCCCGCAACCGCCGGTCATGGCGCCGGCAGTGCCGCCGGCGCCGTCGCCCGCTGCGGCGCGCCCGCAATCGCCGCCGCCGATGCGCACGACCGCGGGCGCACCGGCATGGCAGCCGCCGCCGAACGCGGCCGGCGCTGCTCCCGGCAGCCATGCGGCGGTCGCACCGAATGCCGACATCGCCGCGCTGACCGCGGCGCTGCGCGAAGGCCTGGGCGTGCACAACCTGCCGCCCGATGCGCTGGTCCTGACGCCGACGCTGATGCGTCTGCTCGGCCGCCTGGTCCACGAAGCGACCCGGGGCACGGTCGATCTGCTGGTGGCGCGGGCGGCGCTCAAGCGCGAGATCCGCGCCGAGGTGACGATGATCGTCACCCGGGAGAACAACCCGCTCAAGTTCTCGCCGTCGGTGGAGGTGGCGCTCGGCCACCTGCTCAGTCCGCCGGCGCGCGGCTTCATGGAATCCGACAAGGCGATGCGCGACGCCTACGATGACCTGCGCGCGCACCAGTTCGGCTTTCTCGCCGGCATGCGGGCCGCGCTCGAGGGCATCTTGAAGCGCTTCGACCCGGCGACGCTGGAAGGCAAGCTCACCCAGAAATCGCTGCTCTCCTCGATCCTGCCCGGCCAGCGCAAGGCGCAGATGTGGGAGGTGTTCACCCAGTTGTACAGCCAGATCTCGTCCGAAGCTTCCGACGATTTCCATGAACTTTTCGGCAAGGAGTTCCTGCGTGCGTACAACGAATACATCGACCAGCTGGCCAAGGATCGGCCATGATGGCAACGCGCCGCGGGCGTAGCGGGAGAGCTTGATCGTGCAGATGGAACTCGCGACCCTGTCGCGCCGCGGCGGTCGCAACTACAACGAGGACGCCTGCGGCCACTGGCACTCGGACAGCCATTTGTGCTGCGTCGTCGCCGACGGTGCGGGCGGGCACGGCGGCGGCGACAAGGCCTCGAAGCTGGCGGTGCAGTTCATCCTCGGCGCCTTCGCCGGCACCCCGGACGGCACGCCCGAGTCGATCGAGCGGATGATCGTCGCCACCAACCGCTCGATCATCCAGCACCGTTCCGACGACCGCGCGCTGCAGAACATGCACAGCACGGTGGTCGCCCTGTTCATCGACTTCGAAGCCCGGTCGGGCACCTGGGGCCACTGCGGCGACTCGCGCCTCTATGTCTTTCGCGCCGGCAAGGTGGCGGCCCGCACCCGCGACCACAGCCTGGTGCAGTCGCTGGTCGACGGCGGCATGCTCGCCGCCGAGGACATGCGCTCGCACCCGCAGCGCAGCGAGCTGCTCTCGGCCCTCGGCGTGGGCGAGGAAGACCTGCAGGTCAGCGTCTCGGCGCCGCCCTGGCAGGTCGAGGCCGGCGACGCGTTCCTGCTCTGCACCGACGGCATGTGGGAGTACGTCGAGGACGCGCAGATGGAAGCCGCGCTGAGCGACGCCGTCAGCCCGAGCGCCTGGCTGCAGGTGCTGGAGCAGGCCGTGCTGCAGGGCGCCTCGCACAAGCCGCGGCACGACAACTTCACCGCGCTCGCTGTCTGGGTCAGCGAGCCCGGGCCCTGACGAAGCGGAGGAAAGGATGCCGAATCACGTCTGCATGGGCGCTTTGCTGCAGTGCAGCTTCGGCGTCGCGCCGAGCTCGCTGGTGGTGCTCCCGGTCAACAAGATGCTGACCTCGTTCGTGCCGGCGGCGAACATCATGGACCACAAGCCGATGGTCAACATCATGCCGTTCGGGATGTGCAGCAGCCCCTCGAACCCGGTCGTCGCCTCGGCGACGGCGGCGGCGCTCGGCGTCCTCACCCCCATGCCCTGCATTCCGAACACCACCACGCCGTGGTCGCCCGGCGCGCCGACCATGATGCTCGCCAACCAGCCGGCGCTCGACGACACCTCGATCCTGAACTGCATGTGGGGCGGGGTTATCAAGGTCAACTTCGCCGGTCAGGCGACCGAGCAGATCCCCTGACGGCCTGCCCCCGGCGCCAATGAAAAACGGCCGGGTTTCCCCGGCCGTTTTCGCGATCGGACGGACCCCTAGCGGCCGATCTCGACGCGGCGATTCTCGGGCGCGAGCGGGTCGGCCGGGTTGACCGGATCCTTGGAGCCCTGGCCGTAGATGGTCAGCATCGCCGGGTCGGCGCCCTTCGACACCAGGTATTCCTTGACGGCCTCGGCCCGCCGGACCGAAAGCTGCTGGTTCGCTTCGGGTGTGCCCGAGGCGTCGGCGTGGCCGGTGACCTTGATCTGCCGGGCCGTGCCCTTCTTCGACCGCAGCACCTCGGCGAAGACGTCGAGCTGCTTCTTCAGCAGCTCGGGCAGCTCGGCCGAGCCGACCTTGAACGACGACGCCGGCAGCGAGTACTTGACCGCCGGCTTCAGGCCCATGCACTTGAAGCCGCTGGCCTCGAGCTCCTTGCAGGCGTCTTCCGGGAAGAGGCCATCCTTCACGGCGGCAGCGTCGGGCACGGAGGAGCCGATGTCGAGGGACGATTGCGCGAAGGCGGGACCGCAAGCAAGCACTGTTGCCAGCATCGCGGCGAAGCCGACCCGGCCAAGAATGAGCTCATGGTTCATATGCACTCCTCGTTACTCCCATAAGGATGCGCGGCGGCCTTATTCGGCTCTTGCCGGCGCAGCCGAAGGTGTAGCCCCGACGGGGCTGCGCAGCCTTTCGATCATAGCCAGTTTAGGCTCCGGGAAGCCCCTGAAGACGAGGGACGGCGACGAGCGGTGGCGCGGTTCGTGGCCTTGTGCTCGCCTCGCGGAGATTCTGTTTCGAGCGGCGTCGCATTCAAGTAAAGTGCGAGGCCGCCATCCGCCTGCTCGATCGGTCGATGCGGCGCATCGGTGCTGCACGAACAAGAGAACGGCCGCGGCTTTTGCCGACGTGCAGTCGCATGGGAAGCCACAGTTCACTCGGATCGCTATGACCTGGCACAACAAGGTGGTCTGGACGGAGGGGATGTTTCTGCAGCCCCAGCACTTCCAGCAGCATGATCGCTTCACCGAGTACCAACTGCGCCAGCGTCTTGCCGCGACCCTCGGTCATGCCTGGGGCTTCACGGCCGTGGCCGTCGACGATGCCGCGCTCGCCCTCGGCAAGCTGAGCATCAACTCGGCGCAGGGCGTCCTGCCCGACGGCACGGCGTTCTCGATCCCCGGCAACGATGCCGCGCCGGCGGCGATCGACATCCCGGCCGACGCGCGCAACGAGCGCGTCGTTCTCGCCCTCGTCCTGCAGCGCCCCGGCATCGTCGAGTCGGACGCCGAGCAGGCGGCCGGGGCGATGGGGCCGCGCTACGCCGTGGCCGAAGTCGAGGTCGGCGACAGCAACACCAACGTCGACCGCGACACCGCGATCCAGATCGGCCGGCTGAACCTGCGCCTGATGCTCGAACGCGACGCCGGCGAGGGCTATGCCACCATCGGCGTGGCCCGCGTCGTCGAGCGCCGGGCCGACAACAAGCTGGTGCTCGACACCCAGTACATCCCGCCGATGATGCATGCGCAGGGCCATCAGATCCTCGACGGCTACGTGCGCGAGCTCTGCGGCCTGCTGCACCAGCGCGGCGAAGCGCTGGCGGCGCGCCTGTCGCAGCCCGGCCGCGGCGGCGTCGCCGAGATCGCCGACTTCCTGTTGCTGGAGGCGGTGAATCGCTCCCAGCCGGTGTTCATGCAGCTGCAGCAGCGCTCGGTGCTGCATCCGGAAGTTCTCTATGCCGCCTGCCTGAGCTTGGCCGGCGACCTCGCCACCTTCCGCGACAAGCGCCGTCCGCCGCCGTTCCCCGAGTACCTGCACGACGATCTGCAGAAGTGCTTCCGCGCCGTGATGGACGACCTGCGCCAGTCGCTTTCGATGGTGATGGAGCAGACCGCGATCCCGATCGAGCTGCAGGACCGCAAGTACGGCATCCGCGTCGCCATCATCAGCGACAAGGAGCTGCAGCGCACGGCGATGTTCGTCCTGGCCGTGGCGGCGCAGATCCCCGGCGAGGCGCTGCGCGCGCGCTTCCCGACGCAGGTCAAGATCGGGCCGGTCGAGCGCATCCGCGATCTCGTCAACCTGCAGCTTCCCGGCGTGACGATGCGGCCCTTGCCGGTGGCGCCGCGGCAGATCCCGTACCACGCCGGCTTCAACTACTTCGAGCTCGACACGCGCAACAACGAGCTGTGGAAGCAGCTCGAGGCGTCGGGCGGGCTGGCGATGCACATCGCCGGCGAATTCCCGGGCCTCGAGCTCGAGTTCTGGGCCATCCGCGCTTAGGACATCCTCACCACCGCCTCGCGTAGCGCCACTCGCTCGACCCCGGCGACCGAATTGCAGGAAACGACATGAGCGATACCGGACGCGAGAACGATCCCTTCGCCGCCTTCGAATCGGACCGCACGGTGATCAAGCCGGGCACCGGTCGCGGCGCCCAGCCGGGCGCGCCCGGCGCACCGCAAGGGCAGGCGCCGGGCCGCGGCGCGCCTCCGGGCGGGGCACCGCGCATGGATGCCGGCGGCGGCAAGGAAGCGCCGCTGGCGCTCGACGCCTTGATGAGCGCCAGCCTGAACCCGCTGGTCTCGGCCGCCTCGCCGCTCTTGAGCTCGGCGCCGCGCATCCGGGCGATGGTCCAGCACCCGAATCCCGCGGGCCTGAAGGAAGCCCTCGCCGACGGCATCCGCAAGTTCGAGCAGCAGGCGCGAGCCGAGGGCCTGCCGAACGAGCAGGTGATCGCCGCGCGCTACATCCTTTGCACCTTGCTCGACGAGTCGGCGGCGAGCACGCCCTGGGGCGGCTCGGGCGTCTGGTCGGGGCAGAGCCTGCTGGTGCTGTTCCACAACGAGACCTGGGGCGGCGAGAAGGTGTTCCAGCTGATGTCGAAGCTGGCCGAGAACGTGCCCAACAACCGCAACCTGCTGGAGCTGATGTACGTGGCGCTCGCCTTCGGCTTCGAAGGCCGCTACCGGGTTCTCAACGACGGCAAGGCGCAGCTCGAAAGCCTGCGCGCGCGCCTCTCGCAGATGCTGCGCGGCGGCCGGCAGGTCGATGGCGAAAAGACGCTCTCGCCGCGCTGGGAAGGCGTGCCGGCCAAGGTCTCGCGGCTGCGCGACGGCCTGCCGATGTGGGTGGTGGCGTCGCTCGCCGGCCTGGTCCTGCTTGGCGCCTACCTCGCCCTGACCTGGTCGCTGAACAACGCCTCCGACAACGTCTTCACGACCTTGCAGGGCCTCGACGCCAAGGCTCCGGCGATGGCGGCCGCGCCGCCGCCGCCGCCTCCGCCGCCAGCGTCCGCGCCGCGGCTCGCGACCTTCCTGAAGGGCGAGATCGAGCAGGGCCTGGTGCAGGTGCGCGACCTCTCCGACCGCTCGATCGTCGTCATCAAGGGCGACGGCTTCTTCGAGCCGGGCAGCTCGGTGATCGCCGATCGCACCCTGCCGCTGCTGGCGCGAATCGCCGAAGGGCTGAAGGCGACGCCGGGCACGGTGCTGATCACCGGCCATACCGACAACCAGCCGATCCGCACCCTCCGCTATCCGTCGAACTGGCACCTCTCGCAGGACCGGGCCAACGCGGTCAAGACCCTGCTCGGCGAGTCGGGGGTCAAGCCCGAGCGCATGCGCGCCGAAGGCAAGGCCGACGCCGAGCCGGTCGACCCGAGCCCGACGCCCGCGGGCCGGGCCCGCAACCGGCGCGTCGAGATCACCCTCATCGTTCCTTCGAGCGCAGCATGAGCACGGCCCTGAACGTGAATACCGGCGGCGTCAACGTGCCCGTCAGCGGCGTGGGCAAGTTCTTCCGCTTCCTGCTGCATCCGCTGTTCCTGGCGCTGCTCGGCGTCATCGCGATCTCGGCCCTGGTCTGGTACGTCGGCCCGCTGATCGCGATCGGCGAGTCCCGGCCGCTCGATCCCACCTGGGTCCGCGTCACCGTCATCGCCGTCCTGTTCGGCCTGCTGCTCCTGCGCGCGATCTTTCGCATCTGGAGCCAGCGCCGGGCCAATGCCGCCCTGGTCGAAGGCATGACCAAGGGGCCGAGCAGCGCCGACAAGGAAATCGCGACCCTGAACCAGCGCTTCGGCGAAGCGCTCGACGTGCTGAAGAAGACGCCGGGCAAGGGCAAGGGGGCGCTCCTCTACCAGCTGCCCTGGTACATCTTCATCGGCGCGCCCGGCTCAGGCAAGACCACGGCGCTGATGAACGCCGGCCTCACCTTCCCGCTGGCCGAGAAGATGGGCGGCGCCAGCGTCCGCGGGGTCGGCGGCACGCGCAACTGCGACTGGTGGTTCACCGACGAGGCGGTGCTGATCGACACCGCCGGCCGCTACACCACCCAGGAATCGAA
>DATCGH010000137.1:0-5855 GCA_036509055.1 Caldimonas sp. | reverse complement strand
CGGCGAGCAGGCCACCGGCCTGATCTGCATCGGCCACCAGCGCGAGCACGCCTTCGGCGAGAGCGACGTCAAGCTGATCACGACGGTTGCGGCCAGCCTCAGCCTGGCGCTGCAGAACGCCCAGAGCTTCGAGGCGGAGCGACAGCGGAACACCGAGCTGGCGGTGATCAACAGCATCCAGCAGGGCCTGGTGGCGCAGCTCGACCTGCACGCGATTGTCGATCTGGTCGGCGACAAGCTGCGCGAGGTCTTTTCCACCGGCGACCTCGCGATCTGCTGGCTCGACGAGGCCGGGCGCGTCGCCACGCCAGCCTACTTCTACGAGCATGGCCTGCGCCGCGACGACGTCGCGCCCTTCGAGGTGCGGCAGAACGAGTTCAATCGGCGGGTGATCCGCGAGCGCGTCGGCGTGACGGTGAACAGCCGCGAGGTCGGCAGCCACCCGGTGCCGGGCACCGAGATGCCCCTCTCCTACATGCGCGCGCCGGTGGTCTCGGCAGGCCGGGTGATCGCGGTCGTCAACGTCGACGACTTCGAGCGCGAGAACGCTTTCGGCGACGACGACGTGCGCCTGCTCACCACCGTCTGCAGCGCCATGGGCATGGCGCTGCAGAGCGCGCGCCTGTTCGACGAGACGCAACGCCTGCTCAAGGAAACCGAGCAGCGCAATACCGAGCTGGCGGTGATCGGCAGCATCCAGCAGGGCATGGCCGGCCTGCTCGATTTCCAGGAGATCGTCGACCTCGTCGGCGACAAGCTGCGCGAGGTCCTGCACACCGGCGACATCGGCATCTCCTGGGGAGACCCGCAGACCGATCTGGTGCATCCGCTCTATTTCTACGAGCACGGCCAGCGGATGCACCACAAGCCGTGGCGCCGGCGGCCCGGTGGTCCGGGCGAACGCATCAACCAGACCCGCGCGCCGGTCGTCGCTCATACCCAGGCCGAGCTGATCGCGATGACCGGCGAGCCGATCCCGGGCACCGACATGGCGAAATGCGTCGTCTGGGTGCCGATCATCGGCAGCGACCGCGTCCTCGGCGCGGTGCAGCTCGAGAACCACGAACGCGAGCACGCCTTCGGCGAGTCCGAGGTTCGTCTGCTGCAGACCGTGGCGGCCTCGATGGGCGTGGCGCTCGAGAACGCCCGTCTGTTCGACGAGACCCAGCGGCTGCTGAAGGAGACCGAGCAGCGCAGCGCCGAGCTGGCGGTGATCAACAGCATCCAGCAGGGCATCGGCGCCGAGCTCGACTTCCAGACGATCGTCGACCTCGTCGGCGACAAGCTGCGCGAGGTGCTCGGCTCGCCCGATCTCGGCATCTGGTGGTGGGACGAGGACCCGGCGTACTGTCGCCGGGGTTACGGCCACTACGAGGGAAAGCGCGAGACTCCGGGCCTGCGGGTCCGGGTCGCCGACGGACTCGGCCCCCCCACCGTGCGGCTGCTGGCCGAGGGCAAGTCCTACGTCACGGGCACCTGGGAGGAGCAGGAGGCGCAAGGCGTCACCTGCCTGCCGGGTACGCCGCGCAGCCGTTCGGTGGCCGCGGTGCCCATCGTCGGCCGGCAGCGGGTGATGGGTTACGTGGTTGTCGAGGACCTCCACCGCGAGCACGCCTTCGACGAATCGGCGCTGCGCCTGCTCGAGACCGTGGCGACGTCGATGGGCGGGGCGATCGAGAACGCGCGCCTCTTCGCCGAGACCGAGCGCCATGCGCGCGAGTCGTCGGCGCTGTCCGACGTCGGCCGTGACCTGTCGTCGTCGCTCGACCTGGCGACGGTGATGGACCGGATCGCCGGTCACGCGAGGGACCTGCTGGGGGCGAGCAACAGCGCCATCTTCCTGCCCGATCCGAACGGCAAGACGCATCGCGCCATCGTCGCCGTCGGCGAGTCGGCCGAGGCGCTGCGCTCGCTGCGCGCGGCCACCGTGCAGGTCGGCGTCGGCATCATCGGCAACCTGCTCGAAAGCGGCCGGCCCGAGCTGATCAACGACACCCGTGCCGACCCGCGCGGGGTGCAGATTCCCGGCACCGACAGGCGCAGCGACGAGCGCCTGATGGCCGTTCCCTTGCTTGCCGGCGAGCGGGTGCAGGGCGCGATGGCCGTGTGGCGCAACGGTGGCCAGCCGTTCGAAGCGTACGAGCTCGAGTTCCTGGTCGGTCTGTCGCGGCAGGCGATGATCGCCCTGCAGAACGCGCGCCTGTTCGACGAGACCAAGGCCGCGCTGGAGCGCCAGACCGCCACTGCCGAGGTGCTGCAGGTGGTGAGCAGCTCGATGGCCGACGCGCAGCCGGTGTTCGAGAAGATCGTCGAATGCTGCGAACGGCTGTTCCCGGCGCAGGCGTTCGCGCTCGGCATCGTCGAGGAAGGGGACCGCGTCAGCCTGCCGGTGTATCGCCTGACCGCGGCGGCGCGGGCCGAGCTCGGCGAGAGCGAGGCGGCGAAGGTCGAGGCGGACATCAAGGGCGCGTTCCCGCGGCCCCTGGCCGGCACGCTCACCGAGCGCGCCATCACCAGCGGCCGATTGGTGGAGATCCCGCAGCAGACCCGCGGCGGCGCCGACACGGCGCAGCCGGGCGTCCAGGCCGCCGCCCGGCTCGGCAGCGCGATGGTGGTCGCGCCGCTGATGTGGGAGGGCCGCGGCATCGGCTCGCTCTCGATGATGCGAAAGGACGGCGACAGTCTGCGCGAGCGCGACAACGCGTTGCTGCGCACCTTCGCCGACCAGGCGGTGATCGCGATCCAGAACGCGCGCCTGTTCAACGAGGCGCAGGCGGCGCGGGCCGCGGCCGAAGCGGCCAACGAGGCGAAGAGCGCCTTCCTCGCCACCATGAGCCACGAGATCCGCACGCCGATGAATGCGGTGATCGGCATGAGCGGCCTGCTGCTCGACACCGGCCTCAACGACGAGCAGCGCGACTTCGCTGCGACCATCCGCGACAGCGGCGACGCGCTGCTGACGATCATCAACGACATCCTCGACTTCTCCAAGATCGAGGCCGGGCGGATGGACATCGAGGCGCAGCCCTTCGACCTGCGCGAGTGCGTCGAGTCGGCGCTCGACCTGATTGCCCCGCGCGCCGCCGAGAAGCATCTCGACACCGCCTACCTGTTCGAGGGCGAGGTGCCGGCCGCGCTCGACGGCGACGTCACCCGGCTGCGCCAGATCCTGCTCAACCTGCTCGCCAACGCGGTGAAGTTCACCGATGCCGGCGAGGTCGTTCTCACCGTCTCGTCGCGTCCAAGCGCGGGCGGCGCCGAGCTGACGTTCGCGGTGCGCGACACCGGCATCGGCCTCAGCGCCGAGAGCATGGGGCGCCTCTTCGAATCGTTCTCGCAGGCCGACTCGTCGACCACCCGGCGCTACGGCGGCACCGGCCTCGGCCTGGCGATCAGCCGGCGCCTGGCCGAGCTCATGGGCGGCTCGATGCGCGCCGAGAGCCGGGGCCCGGGTCAGGGCTCGACTTTCTCGTTCAGCATCGTCGCGCCGGTCGCCGAGTCGCCGCAGGTCCTCCGCCGCCCGTTGCTCGGTCGCCAGCCAGCCCTCGCCGCCAAGCGGATGCTGGTGGTGGACGACAACGCCACCAACCGCAAGGTGTTGTCCCTGCAGGCGGCGAAGTGGGGCATGCTGCCGCGCGACACCGGCTCGCCGGCCGAGGCGCTGCGCTGGATCGGCGATGGCGCGGCCTTCGACCTGGCGGTGCTCGACATGCACATGCCCGAGATGGATGGTCTCGCCCTCGCGGCCGAGCTGCACCGCTCCCGGCCCGCCCTGCCGCTGGTGCTGTTCAGCTCGCTCGGTCGGCGCGAGGCGGGCGATACCGAGGGTCTGTTCAACGCCTACCTCGGCAAGCCGCTGCACCAGTCGCACCTCTTCGACACGCTGGTCGGCCTGCTCGGCGACGCCGACACGACCCCGACCACGCCGGCGCGCGGCCCGGCGACGGCGCTGGACGCCGGCCTGGCCACGCGCCACCCGCTGCGCATCCTCCTGGCCGAAGACAACGTCGTCAACCAGAAGCTGGCCCTGCGCCTGCTGCAGCAGATGGGCTACCGCGCCGACCTGGCGAGCAACGGCATCGAGGCGATCGAGTCGATCGAGCGCCAGCCCTACGACGTGGTGCTGATGGACGTGCAGATGCCGGAGATGGACGGGCTCGAGGCCTCGCGCCGGATCGTTGCCCGCTTTCCTTACGACGAGCGGCCGCGCATCGTCGCGATGACGGCCAACGCGATGCAGGGCGACCGCGAGGCCTGCCTCGCGGCCGGCATGGACGACTACGTGACCAAGCCGATCCGGGTCGAGGAGCTGGTGGCCGCGCTGACCCGGACCGAACCCCGCCGCGAGGCCAAGGAGCCGATGCCATGAGTGCCGCCGTGATCGACCCGCACACCTTCGACGAGCTGCAGGCGAACGCCGGCGCCGACTTCGTCGCCGAGCTCGTCGACACCTTCGCCGAGGAAGCGCCGCCGCTCCTCGCCGAGATGCGCAGCGCGCTCGCCGCCGGTGCGGCCGAACGCTTTCGCCGTGCCGCGCACTCGCTGAAGAGCAACAGCAGCACCTTCGGCGCGACCCGGCTCGCTGGTTTGGCGCGCGAGCTCGAGCTCGGCGGGCTGCCGGCCGGCGCGGGGGGCATCGATGCGCTGGCGCGGGAATTCGAGACCACGCTCGTGGCCCTGAAGGCCCTGGCCCGGCCATGAGCGCAGAAGTGTCGGTCGGCCCCTTCGGCCGGTTCGCGATCCTCACGGCCGAGCGGCGGCTGCTCGTCGACGGCGAGCCGGTGACGCTCGGCAGCCGGGCCTTCGACCTGCTCGCCGCCCTGGTGGCGCGACGCGACCGGGTCGTGCCCAAGGAGGAGCTGATCGAGGTCGTCTGGCCTGGCCTGGTGGTCGAAGACAACAACCTGCAGGTGCAGATCTCGGCCCTGCGCAAGGTGCTCGGGGCGCAGGCGATCGCCACCGTGCCGGGGCGCGGCTACCAGTTCACGGTCGCCGCGGCCGCCGAGGCGAAGGTCCGGCCCGCGCTGCGCGCAGGCCACGGCACCTCCCAACGCGGCGCCCGCCTTCTCGTCGCCGACGACAACAAGGTCAACCGCCTCCTGCTCTGCCGTTCGCTGGAGCTGATGGGCCACACCGTGGCGAGCGCCGACAACGGCCGGGCGGCGCTCGAGAAGCTGCGCAGCGAGCCCTTCGACCTGCTGCTGCTCGACCTGGAGATGCCCGAGATGGACGGCTTCGGCCTGCTCGAGCAGCGCGCCGCCGACCCGGCGGCCCTGCACGACGTGCCGGTGATCGTCACCAGCTCGCTCGAAGGCGTGGCCCCGATCGCACGCTGCATCGAGCTCGGCGCCGACGACTATCTGCACAAGCCGGTCAATCCGGTGCTGCTCAAGGCGCGGGTCGATTCCAGCCTGGAACGCAAGCACCTGCGCGACCGGCAGCGCCAGCTGCTCGCCCGCCTTGCCCCCGGCGCCGTCGGCGAGGCCGCGGCCGCGCCCGGCGCCGCGACCGGCCAGCGGACCGAGGCCACGATCCTGGTCGCCCGCCTGCGCGAGCTCGACGTCCTCGCCGCGAGCCAGCCGGCGCAGGAGACGCTCGAGCTCCTCGGCAGCTGGACGACGCTGATGCTCGACGCCGTCGAAAGCCAGGGCGGCGCCGTCCTGCAGATCGCCGGCGACGCGATCAGCGCCGCGTTCGGCGCGGCGATGCCTTCAGCGAGCGGCGTGGCGCCGGGAGCGGCGGTGCGGGCGGCGCGGGAGATGGGCGAGCTGATGGCGCAGTTCAATGCCGAACGGATCGCGACCGGAAAGGCCCCGGTGGGGCTGGCTATCGGCATCGCCAGCGGCGAGGTGGTC
>DATCGH010000136.1:0-3329 GCA_036509055.1 Caldimonas sp. | reverse complement strand
GGGCCGCGTAGTCGCCGGGCAGCGACGCCAGCTCGGCATCGAAATTCTGGAAGCACAGGTCGATGCCGATGCTCGCCGCGTACTCGCGGAACACAGCCGCCGCCTGCGCCAGCTCGGTCGGCGACTCGGCACGGCGCAGCTCGATCGACGGCGCGGCAACGGGTTCGCTCATGGTCGCATTGCCCCTGCGGCGCTCATCCGCCGAGGCGGACGACGCCGGCCACGCCGAGTGCGCAGACGAGCACAACCACGAGGGCGATCGTCCGCGACCGGCCGTCGTCGATCGCGCCGGGAACGTCGGCAGCGAGGTGCTTGTCGCCATGCCACATCGGCGCCACCAGGTTCTGCCGGCGCCGGAACCAGTAGAAGGCGATCGCGCCGACGTGCAGGGTCACCAGGGCGACGATGATCCATTGGCCGTAGTTCTTGTGCCAGCCCGTCGCCAGGCTGCTCGTCCCCGAGCTCACGTACTTGATCAGCGGCCCGGTGTTGGCGATCTCGTCGTCGGCGATCAGGCCGGTCGCGACCTGGAGGACGAGGATGCCGAGCAGGGCGAACACCGAGCCGGCGCCGAGCGGGTTGTGGCCGACGTGGTGGTGCTCGTGCGGCAGGCTTCGGCCGCGCAGGTAGCGCAGGCTGGTGCTCGGGGCATAGATGAAGGCGCGAAAGCGCGACCAGTGGCCGCCGACGAAGCCCCAGACCAGGCGGAAGGCAAGCAGGGTGAAGATCGCAAACCCCGAGCGCATGTGCCAGACGATCGCGTTGCCGCCGATGTGCCCGCTGATGACGGAGAAGATCACGAGGCCCGCGAGCAGCCAGTGGAAGACGCGCGTCGGCAGGTCCCAGACCCGGACCGGCTGCTCTCCCGGCGCCAGCTCGCTGCCCGCGATCATCGCCCGCCGCCTACCGGTCGGTGCTTACCCGAACGACCCATGATGAAACGGACATGCTTTGTACACTGGCGCCCGCGAGTCATGGGGACGCGCGACCCGGTCAACGAGGAGAAGAATCTCATGCATCGATCTTTCACGTCGGGGCTGATGGTAGCGGCTGGGCTCGTCGCCCTGCTTGCCTCCGCGCCCGCCGCCGCCCAGTTCGCCAAGCCCGAAGACGCGATCAAGTACCGCAAGGCCGGCATGACCTTGATGGCCACCCATTTCGGCCGCGTCGCGGCGATGGCCAATGGCCGCATCCCGTTCGACGCCAAGGCCGCGACCGACAACGCCGAGCTCGCGACCATGCTGTCCAAGCTGCCGTTCGCCGGCTTCGTCGACGGCAGCGACAAGGGCGAGACCAAGGCCGAGCCGAAGATCTGGGCCGAGATGGACAAGTTCCGCGCCGCGACGTCCAAGATGCAGGAAGAGATGGTGAAGTTCAATGTCGCCGCCAAGACCGGCAACATCGACACGATCAAGGCGGCGGTCGGCGAGACCGGCAAAGCCTGCAAGGCCTGCCACGACAGCTACCGCAAGGAGTGACGCCTCTCGCCCGGCGGCCGCGCCGGGCCTAGGCGGCGACCAGCTCGACGCGCCCGCGCGGCGTGTCGAGCCAGACCGATAGCGGCGGCGATCCCGCGGCCGCCGCCGTCACGCCGAGCATTTCCGCCACGTCGCGGTCGACGCCGCCGAGGGCGATGCGCGCCACCGAAACAGTGCTCGCCGGCAAGCGATCGCATGGATGGGCGGCGCCCCATTCGACCAGGAGCGGCACCGCGCCGCCGGCCGGGCGCCGGCCGTCGTCGCGCAGCGTGATCCGCCAGCGCAGCAGGCCGTGCGGAGTCATCCGCTCGGCGGCGATCGTCTCGCCCGGATCGTGGCCGGCGGCACGCAAGGCGGCGATCGCACGGGCAATGTCGTTGCAGCGCGCCACCCAGTGCACCAGCCGCGGCGCGACCGCGATCTCGGCCTGCAGGGCCGGCGAATCGAGGTCGAACCAGCGCACCCGGTTCGGCGGCGGCGCATCGGGATCGAGGGCGATGATCTCGAGGTACATGCGACCATGGACGCCGTCGCCGAGGCCGAGCAGGCGGTTGTGCGTGGCCAGGTTCGCGTGCCGGCCGCCTTCGACCGGGGTCGCGCCGAGCGTCGCTTCGCACCAGGCCGCGCCCTCCTCGAGGCTGCGCGCGGCGACGACGACGTGGTCGGGCTCGAACGACAGCGGCGGCAGCGCCTCGCTCACAGTCCGACCTCGCCGCGGATGCAGCTGACGCTGCTGCCGCCGATCCAGAAGCGCCCGTCCTCGCGCGACACGTGCACCCGCCCGGCGCGGCCGAGCCTGGCGCCCTGCGCCGCGACGTAGCGCTCCGGCGCACGGCCCGAGCCAATCAGCCACTCGGCGACGCCGGCGTTGAGGCTGCCGGTGACCGGGTCCTCGTCGATGCCGGCCATGGAAGCGAACGCGCGGACCTCGAACGCGCACTCCGATCCGTTCGGACACGCACCGACGACGCCGACCTTGGCCAGGCTGCGCAGCGCCGCGTGGTCCGGCACGAGCGCGAGCACGGTGGCGGCATCGCGCAGCAGCAAGCCGAGCCAGCGGGGACCGTTGTCGAGCCACTGCGAAGCGACCACCGCGCTCGGCTCCAGCCCCAGGGCCCGCAACACCTCGGCGAGCAGCGGCGTCTCGACCGCCGCCATGCGCAAGGGCGGCGCCGCGAAGGCGGTCCGCCCGGCCTCGACGCGGATGTCGACGAGGCCGACGCCGCACTGCTGCACCACCCGGCCCGCGGTCTTCGGCACGCCGCCGCGCTCGAGCCAGGCGTGGCAGCTGCCGAGGGTCGGATGGCCGGCGAACGGCAGCTCGCCGCCGGGGGTGAAGATGCGCACCCGGTAGTCGGCCGCGGGATCCGTGGGCGCGAGCAGGAAAGTCGTCTCGCTGAGGTGAGTCCACTGCGCGAACGCCTGCATCCGCGCGTCGTCGAGCGCGTCGGCGCCGTGAACGACCGCGAGCGGGTTGCCGAGCAGCGGCCGCTCGGTGAACACGTCGACCTGGGTGAAGGCGAAGCCAGAGCTCACGACACCGTCTCCAGCGCGGCAGCGAGGGCGCGCACGCCGCGCTCGATCGCTTCGGGCGCGACCGTCACGAACGACAGGCGCAAGGTGTTCTTCATCGCCTCGCCGGCATAGAACGGCGCCCCGGGCACGAAGGCGACGCCGCGCTCGACTGCGCGCGGCAGCAGCGCCTCGGCGTCGACGCCCTTCGGCAGCTCGAGCCAGAAGAACATGCCGCCGCCCGGCACCTGCCAGCGGCAGGCGCGCGGCCCGCTCTGCGGCAGGTTCGCGGCCAGCGCCGCCTGCATCGCATCGCGCTGCGCCTTGTAGCGGCGGCGG
>DATCGH010000135.1:0-2242 GCA_036509055.1 Caldimonas sp. | reverse complement strand
GCACCAGAGCGTGGCCCGCTTTCCCGAGCTGGCGGCGCGCAGCATCGTCGTCTCGAGCTTCGGCAAGACCTATCACGTCACCGGCTGGAAGGTCGGCTATGCGGCCGCGCCGGCGGCGCTGAGCGCGGAATTCCGCAAGGTACACCAGTTCAACGTGTTCACGGTCAATACGCCGGTGCAGCACGGCATCGCCGCATTCATGGCCGACCCGTCGCACCACCTGGAGCTACCGGCGTTCTATCGCGCCAAGCGCGACCGTTTCCGCGCCGGCCTGGAGAAGACCCGGCTGCGCGCCCTGCCCTGCCAGGGAACCTATTTCCAGTGCGTCGACTATTCGGCCGTCAGCGACAAGCCCGAGGCCGACTTCTGCCGCTGGCTGACGACCGAGATCGGCGTCGCCGCGATCCCGCTCTCGGCCTTCTACGCCGACGGCTTCGAGCAGCGCATCGCCCGCTTCTGCTTCGGCAAGAAAGACGAGACGCTGGCCCTGGCGATCGAGCGCCTGGCCGCGCTCTGAGGCACGCGCCGCCGGATCAGGCGGCGCCGCGGCGGCCGGAAGGATTCGGCCGGCTGAGCAGGTCGCTCATCACCGCGTCTTCCGGCCATTGCGAGATGTCGAGATCGACCTCGGCGCTTCCTTGCGGCTGCGCACGCACAGGCTCGACTGGCGCATCCTCGAGCGGAAGGAACAGGTCGATCGAGCCGAAATCGGTCTCGACGTTCTCCGAAGTCTCGCTCGCGATCGAGTAGAGGAGCAACAGCTCGCGATAGGCGGGAAAGTCGAAGGTCTCCTCGGCGGCCTCGCGCCGGAACAGCAGGCGGTCGAGCGTCTGCATCGCCGAAAGCGGCGTCGACCACAGCGACTGTAGGAGCGCCACCGTCTGCGGATAGTCTTCGAGGCCGCGGCCGCGCAGCAGGTTCACGTTCCAGTCGGGCGCGTTGGCGTTGAAGCGCTCGTTGAAGCGGTCCCGCGCCTTGTCGTAGGCGTTACGGTCGTCGCGGCGCTGATGGATCTCGAGCAGCTGCAGGTAGGGCAGCGGGCTCTTGCCGGTGCCGTCGATGTAGGCCTCGAGCAGCGACATCGCCGCCTCGTCCTGGCCGAGGACAACGAAGAACTCGGCCTGCTGCTCGAGGTCGATCAGCTCTTCCATGCTGAGCTCGCCGCTGTGGCGAAGGCTCGATCCGGCGCCGGCGAAGGGCTCGACCGAGGGGCGCGACAGCTCGGGACCGAGCACCGTCGTCACCTCGAGGCCGCCGATCGACGAGTGCTGCGTCGTCGGCATGAGGGTGCTCGCGCCGGTGCTCCAGGCCGACGGCTGCCCGGATTGGAGCGGTGCCGGAGACGGCGCCGGCCGGGCCGGAGGCGGCGTCAGCACCAGCGGCCGAGACAGCGGCGCCGGCTGCGATGCCAACCCGGCTGAGGTCGAGACGCCGCCGCGGGCGGCAATGCGGGCCTGCTGGTTCGCCTCGGCATCGAACCAGCGCGCCCGGCTGCGCTGGCGCGGGCGCAGCCACCAGAGCAGGGCCGCGACCAGCGCGCCGAGCAGCGTCGTCGCCGCCAGGATGTAGACCAGGACGTTGCGAAAGCGTCCCTCCTCGGCCTGGCGAACCTGCGCCTTCAGGGTCGCCACGGCCTGCTGCGATTCGGCGCGCACGCGGTCCAGCTCGGCCTGAAGCGACTGCATCTGTTCGTGCACCGGGCTTGGCGCCGGCGTGCTGGCGCCGGCGACCGCCGCGGCCGCGACCGCGACCTGGGCCAGCAGCGGGTCGGTCGAGGCGCGGTTCGGCACGACGGACGCGCTCGCCGGCGCGGCAGGGGCCGCCGGATTGGCCATCGCGATCGCTGCCGGCGCCGCCAGCAGCGCCAGAGGGGTCGACTGGCGCGCGAGGCTGGCGAGAGCGCGCGGCGGATCGAGCTGCAGGCGGGCACCCGCGGCCCGCGGCGCGGCCGCCAGGGCGGTGCGCGCCTTCGGTTCGGCGCGCCGTCCGGCCGAGGCCTGTCGGCGTGGTTTGGAGGCCGGTTGCGGCGTCGCGCTCGCCACGCTCACCGCCGCCGATGTGCGGGACGTGCGCCGAGCCGTGCGGGACGGCCGCTCCGCGTCGTCGGCACGGGCTTCGCCGCGTTCGCGGCGCCACGAGGCGTCGGCCTGGCGGGCCACGTCGGCCAGCGAGGCGACCTGCGAATCGGTGCCCGAGCCCGGCAGCGGCGCCGCTTCCGACGGGCCGGTCGCTTCGGCCAGGC
>DATCGH010000134.1:0-7151 GCA_036509055.1 Caldimonas sp. | reverse complement strand
GTTCATGTTCGTCCGCCGGATCGTCCATTCCCCCTACGGCCAGGTGCTGAAGGCGATCCGCGAGAACGAGCCGCGCGCGATCTCGCTCGGCTACGACGTCGACCGCTACAAGCTGCTCGCCTTCGTGCTCTCGACCGCGCTGGCCGGGCTCGGCGGCTCGCTGAAGACGCTGGTGCTCGGCTTCGCCACCCTCTCCGATGCGCACTGGTCGCTCTCCGGCGAGGTCGTGCTGATGACCCTGCTCGGCGGCATGGGCACCTTCGCCGGCCCGGTGCTCGGCGCGTTCACGATCATCGGCCTGCAGAACATGCTTGCCGACCGGGTGGGCGAGTGGGTCACGGTCATCATCGGCGTGATCTTCGTGGTCTGCGTCGTCGCGTTCCGCCGCGGCTTCGTCGGCGAGCTGCTCGCCTGGCAGCAGCGGAGGGCGAACTACACTGCGGAGCACCCGGTTTCGAAGGAAGAAAAGTCATGAGCAAGCGCATGTCGAAGGGGGAATTCCAGGAGTCGCTCGGCGTGCTCAATCCGGTCGGCCACGCCGTGCTGGCGTTTGCCAACGACGCCGTGGCCGCGGAGGCGAACGCCGCGCTGCTGCAAGCCGGCTTCAAGACCGAGGACATCCTCAGCTACACCTCGGCCGAGCTGTTTCCGAATCTCGACGAGATGATGCGCCACGCCAGCGGCGCCGCCGGCTTCGGCTACGAGATCACGCTGATGCGCCGCTACATGACGCTGGCCGGCGAAGGCTGCGGCTGGCTCGTGATCTACGCCCCGGACGAGAAGCACACCGCCCAGGTGACCGAGGTGGCGAAGCGCTTCGACGCCAAGTCGGCCGTGCACTACGGCCGGCTGCTGCACGAAGACCTGATCTGACCCGTCTCGCCGGCGATTAGCCGGCGTCGGCGAACAGCCCGCCCGTGCTCTTCGGCGGCGCCACCCCGAGATGCCGGTACGCCGCCAGCGTCGCCACCCGGCCACGCGGCGTGCGCTGCAGGAAGCCCTGCTGGATCAGGAACGGCTCGATCACGTCCTCGATCGTGTCGCGCTCCTCGCCGATCGCCGCGGCGACGTTGTCGAGGCCGACCGGACCGCCGTCGAAGCGGTGGATCACCGCCTCGAGGAGCTTTCGGTCCATCACGTCGAGGCCGTGCGGGTCGACGTCGAGCATCGCCAGCGCCAGGTCGGCGAGCGGCCGGGTGATCTTGCCCTGGCCCTTGACGTCGGCGTAGTCGCGCACCCGCCGCAGCAGCCGGTTGGCCACCCGCGGCGTGCCGCGCGAGCGCCGGGCGATCTCGAAGCCGCCCTCGTCGTCGAGCTCGACCTTGAGCAGGCCGGCCGAGCGGCGGACGATCTTCGCCAGCTCCTCGGCGCTGTAGAACTCGAGCCGGGCGACGATGCCGAAGCGGTCGCGCAGCGGGTTGGTCAGCATGCCGGCGCGGGTGGTCGCGCCGATCAGGGTGAAGGGCTGGAGCTCGAGCTTGATCGATCGCGCCGCGGGGCCGTCGCCGATCATGATGTCGATCTGGTAGTCCTCGAGCGCCGGATAGAGGATCTCCTCGACCACCGGCGACAGGCGGTGGATCTCGTCGATGAAGAGCACGTCGTTCTTCTCGAGGTTGGTGAGGATCGCCGCCAGGTCCTTGGGCTTTTCCAGCACCGGCCCCGAGGTCGAGCGCAGGTTGACGCCGAGCTCGTTGGCGATGATGTGGCTGAGCGTGGTCTTGCCGAGCCCGGGCGGGCCGAACAGCAGCACGTGGTCCATCGCTTCGCCGCGCATCCGCGCCGCGCCGATGAAGATCTCGAGCTGCTCGCGCGCCTTGGCCTGGCCGACGTACTCGGCCAGGCCCTTGGGCCGCAGCGCCCGCTCGATCGCCTCTTCGCCGGGCGAGGCCGGCTGGGCGGCGACGACCCGGAGGCTGCCGCCCGGCGGCATGGGCGCGAAATCGTCGGTCTGGATCGACATGGCGGCATTATCGAGTGCGAGCCTCGTCGCGGCGGACGATGCGAAGGGCGCTTCAGTGGCGATGCGGCGCCGACGCTGCGCCGCCTTCGCCTGCGGCCGCGGCGCGCACCGGCACGTCCACCCGCGCGACTCCCTTTCGACCGGCGCCGTCGACGAACTCGAGCGTCATCGGCACCGTCTCGCCCACGACCAGCGCCTTCTTCAGATCCATCAGCATGACGTGATGGCCGCCCGGCTTGAGCTCCACCGGCTGGCGCGGCGGCAGCTCGAGCCCGCCGGCGACGGCGCGCATCCGCATGACGTCGCCCTCCATCTTCATCTCGTGGATCTCGGCCTGCCCGGCGACCGGCGTGGAGATGCCGACCAGGCGCGCGCCCGAGGGCGCCGCCAGGGTCATGAAGGCGCCGGTGCCGCTCTGCCCCTTGACCGCGAAGCGCACCCAGGCGTCGCGCACCTCGACCGCGGCGACGCCGGGCGCGAGGACGTCGAGCCGCGCCGCCGGAAAGGCCGGCTTGTCGGTCGCGGCGGTGGGCACCTCGGCCCAGTCGGCGCTGCCGACGTCGCAGCTCTGCAGCACCTTGAACCAGAGCGTGCCGGGCTTCGAGGTCAGCGTGCCGTGGACGACGAATTCGGCGCGCTCTGCCGTCGGCAGGGCGGAGGGCGCCGAGTCTGCGCGCCAGGAGACGCTGCCCGGCGAGGTCGTCAGCGTCCAGCCCGGCCGGGGCTCGGCCTTCTGCACGCTGAAGCCCTCGGGAATGCGGACGCTGATCCCGGTGGTGCTGCGCGCGCCCGGGCAGGCGTGGCCGACGCGAAAGGCGGCCGCGTAGCTGTCGCCCGCGGTGGCGCCGCCGGGCGGGAGCGTGACGTGCGCCGATACGGCGGCCGGCGCGGCGGCAGCGGCGAGGAGGGCGAGGGGGCGAAGGAACGAAGGGTTCATGGTCGGGTGCTGCGGATGATGATCTCAAAGGTCCCACTTCAGCTCGGCGCTGTAGCTTCGCTGCGGATAGGGATGGAAGTTCCAGTATTTGTCGTTGTTGAGGTTGTCGATGCCGAACGCCACCGTCCACTGCGGCGCCGGCCGCCAGCGCAGCCGCAGGTCGGTGGTGAAGTAGGAGCTGACGCCCATGTAGGTGAAGCCGTTGACGTCGCTGTTGTCGAGGGTGCGGTACTGCTTGCCGCTGTAGCGCAGGCCGACGCTTGCCGACAGGTCGGGATCGAAGCGCCAGGTCGCCGTGGCGGTGGCGCGCCAGCGCGGGATGTTGGGCTGCCACTTGCCGATCGTGTCGCCCGGGGTCGTGACAAAGCCTTCGTTCTTCTCGATGAACGAGCGGGTGTAGGTGACGCTTCCGCTCAGGTCGAGGCCGCGCACCCCCATGTCGCTGCCGTTGAACGCCGCCTCGATGCCGCGGGTGCGGATGAGATCGATGTTCTGCACCCGGCTGACGTTGCGGTTGGCCGCGTCGTCGAAGACCGTCTGCGAATAGAGCGCATCCTCGGTCCGCTCGGCGAACAGGGTGAGCCGCGCCAGCGCCCGGGCGAACTCGGTCTCGGCGCTGAGCTCGCCGGTCCAGGAGCGCTCCGGGCGCAGGTTCGGATCGTTGATGAACTGTGAATTGGTGGTCGAGGTCGCCCCGTAGAGCTCGGCCACCGTGGGCATGCGCACCGCTCGGCCGACCGAGGCCTTGAGCACGGTCTCCGGCCGCCATTGCCAGGACAGCGCGGCCTTCGGTGAGAAGAAGCTCTCCTGCCGGTCGGGATAGGTCTGGGCACTGCTCGCGGAAAACGCGGTCAGGCCGTTCGACGCTTCCCAGCGTTCGGCGCGGCCGCCGAGCACCGCGCTCCAGCCGGGAGCGAAGCGCCAGAGGTCCTGGGCCCACAGACTCGTCAGCCGGGCGTCGCCGCGCACCTCGCTCACCAGGCTGCCGGGCTCGTCCTGCAGGTAGTTGCCGGCGATGGCCGAGGTCCGATAGCGCAGCTGGTAGCGGTCGTGCTGCAGGCCGAACTCGGCGACATGCTCGCCGGCGGGTCCTTCCGGTCGCCAGATGCCTTTCGCGGCGAACGTCGTCCAGCCGGTGCCGCTGCCGTCGGCCAGGGTGCCGGCGCCGCCGCTCTCTGCCCCCGGCCGTGGGTTGGTGGCGGCGTTCTGCCGCTTGTCGTCGTGCTCGTAGTCGTAGCGGCTGGCGGCGAGCTCCCAGTCCCAGCGTCCGTTGCCGTGGCTCTTGACCGAGAGGCCGTGCATCAGGTGCGTCAGGTCCTCGCGGGTCGCGACGAAGTCGCCGCCCGTCAGCGTGTAGCTGCGGCCATCGATGTTGACCGGACCGCTGTAGACCGTCGCGCCGTTGCCGTCGCGCAGATAGGAGCTGGCGTCGCCGGACGACTCGTTGTGCCAGAGGCCGAAGATGTAGCTCGCCCGCACTGTCGGTGTCAGGTCGTACGCGAGCTTGAGCTTGAGGTGGTCCTGGCGGGTGTCGTACTGCGTGCCGTCGCCGAGCAGCAACCAGGGCTGGTTGGCGTTGTTGAAGCCGGGCACGGCGCCGCTGACCGGCGTGCCGGCGGTTCCCGGTGTGCCGGCGCTGACCAGCCGGGTCGCGAAGGTCAGCGGCTGGCCGGAGCTGTCGGTGCGGTTGACGTTGATCCACCAGGCGAAGTCGCCCGCCTTGGAACCGATCGAGGCGCTGGCCTGCCAGGCGCGATAGGTCTCGTGCGTCCGGTACAGATCGAACGGCTGGACGACGTAGCCGACCGCGGCATGGGCCTCCAGCCGCGTCGGCATGCGGGTGACGTAGTCGACCACGGCGCCGACCGAGTTGCCGGGGTAGGCGGCCGAGAACGGGCCGTACATGACGTCGACCCGCTCGATCTCCTCCGGGGTCACCAGTCCCCAGCGCGGCGGAAACGACAGCCCGCCGACGCCGTTGCCGAGGTAGTTCGAGAGCAGGATGCCGTCGGCATAGACGGCCGACCGCGCGCTGTTGCCCGTACCCGAGGCGCGGCTCGAGAGGATGGCGTGGTTGTAGTCGCCGATGTAGCGCTTGCGCACCAGAAGGCTCGGGAAATACTTGAGCGCGTCTTCGCTGTCGCTGGCGTTGACCGTGCGCTCGATCTGCTCGCGCGTCGCGCTCTCCGTCGTCGTCGGAATCTGCGTCGGCAGCGAGGTCGGCCGCGGGCCGGTGACGCTGATGACGCCGAGCGTCTTCACCGGCGGCCCGTCGTCGGCCTCCTCGGCGACGCCGACGAGCGGAAGGGCCAGCGCCAGCGCGCCCGCCCAGACGGTTCTTTCCATGAATCCTGCTGATGCGTTCGCGGCTCGGGCGAGTGCGGTCGCGAGGACCGCCGCTCTTGCGAGCCGGATGGAGCAAGGGGCGGCAGGCGACGGGAGGTCGCCGGCGTGCCGCCGCGGCGCAGATCAGGCCGAGGGAGGCGGACCGCGGGCCGGCGGTGGCGGCGCGGTGAGCGCGGCCGGCCAAGCGGCCGGCACCGGCGGAAGCGCGTAGGCCAGCGGTTGCAGCGGCCTTGCCGCGAGCGCGACCGAAGGCGACGGCGGCGCGCCTGCGGGCACGCAGAGCGGGCAGTGCAGGGTGGTGCGAGCCTCGCCCGGGGCGCCGGCGTCGTCGGTCTGCACCAGCCGGGCGATGCCGTCGGCCGAGCAGATCACGGCATAGCCGCCCGGCGTCAGCAGCGGCGATGCGACCGCCGCGCCGAGATAGAGCGCGAACCACGCCAGCATCCAGCGGGCGACGGTGCGGGCGGTGCGCGGGGACGACATGGATCGATTGTCGACGATGACGATGGCGCCGCCGTCTACTTCGCCAGGGCGCGCAGGGCGAGCTTGATGCCGGCCGAGACCTCGACGTCCGCCGGCAGCGTCTTCAGCGTCGCCGCCGCTTCACGGTCGCTGTAGCCGAGGGCGAGCAGGGCCTGCAGGATGTCGGCCTGGGCCGAGGTGGCGACGCTCGCCGGCGCCGCGACCGCGTCGCCGAGCTTGCCCTTGAGCTCGAGCAGCAGCCGCTCGGCGGTCTTCTTGCCGATGCCCGGCACCTTGATCAGTCGGCCGGTCTCCTGCAGGCTGATCGCCTGCGCCAGCTCGTCGACCGAGAGGCCCGAGAGGATCGACAGGGCGGTCCGCGGGCCGACGCCGGAGATCTTCACCAGCAGGCGGAAGGTCGCCCGTTCGGCATGGGTGAGAAAGCCGAACAGCGATTGCGCGTCCTCGCGGACGACGAAATGGGTGAGGAGAGTGACCTTCTCGCCGAGGCCGGGCAGGTTGTAGAAGGTCGACATCGGCACGTCGACCTCGTAGCCGACGCCGCCGGCGTCGACGAGCAGTTGCGGCGGCGACTTCTCCGCCAGGGTGCCAACGAGGCGTCCGATCATGGGCAGCGATTATCGGGGCGATGAAGCCCGCGCCCGTGACGCAGGCGCGCCGGTTTGGCGACAATGCCCGCTTGATCCTCCGCCACGCCTTCATCCCGCCCGACAACGCCCGCCTGGCCAACCTCTCGGGCAGCCTCGACGAGCACCTGCGCACGCTGGCCGCGGCCTTCGACGTCAAGATCCAGCGGCGCAACGAATCGTTCCGGGTCGAGGGCGCCCGGGCGAACGCCGAGCGCGCGGTCGGTCTGCTGCAGCAGCTCTACGGCCGGGCCGTCCGGCCGATCGGCGGCGATGAGCTGGAGCTGGCGATCCTCGAGGCGATGGCCGACGACGGCGCGCGGGTCGACGCCGCGGGCCGCAACGGCGCCCCCGGGCGGAACGGCGCCGCCGTGGCGGACCCGGGCGCCGGCGTCGCAGCGTCAGGCCCTGACCTGCGCCTGCGCACGCGGCGCAGCGATCTCGCAGGCCGGACGCCGAACCAGGTCGCCTACCTGAAGAACATCCTCGGCCACGACATCACCTTCGGCATCGGCCCGGCCGGCACCGGCAAGACCTACCTCGCGGTCGCCTGCGCCGTCGACGCGCTCGAGCGCAATGCGGTGCAGCGCATCATCCTCACGCGTCCGGCAGTCGAGGCCGGCGAGCGCCTGGGCTTTCTGCCCGGCGACCTGGCGCAGAAGGTCGATCCCTACCTGCGGCCGCTCTACGACGCGCTCTACGAGCTGATGGGGCTGGACCGCGTCGGCAAGGCCTTCGAGAAGGCGACGCTCGAGGTCGCGCCGCTCGCCTTCATGCGCGGCCGCACCCTCAACCA
>DATCGH010000133.1:0-6347 GCA_036509055.1 Caldimonas sp. | reverse complement strand
CATCGCCGTCGATCACGTCGTCCGCAATCCCAACCCGATGCTGTCGACGACGGTGAAGCAGCCCTCGGCGATGCCGGCCGGCGTCAGCAACCTGGCGATCGGCGCCGAGGTGCCGAGCACGCCCGAGGCCGAAGGCTGGCTCGCGCTGGCGATCACGCTGGCGATCGTCGCGGTCGCGATCGTGGCCGTGCGTCGCCGCGGCTGCTGAAAGGAGATGGCCATGGAATCGCGCTTTGCCGTGGTCGGTCGCGCCTCGGTGCGGATCTGGCATCCGGCGCCGCCGCCGCGGCGCAGCCTGGACGCTTTCCCGGCGGTGAAGGTCGCGGCCGACACGTCGCCCGGGCGCCGGAATCTCCGTCCGCTGCTCTGCCTCGCCGCTTTCGCGCTCGCCCTCTGGCCGCACTGGCGCTGGGCGGCGGCGCGCCTCGGCGACGGCTCCGATGATCCGCTCGGCCTGGCCGCGCTCGCGGTGCTCGCGGTCGCCGTCGTCCGCCTCGTGCCGCGCCTGCGGTCCGAGCCGGCACCGGGGTGGCTCGCGGTGGCGGTGCTGCTCACCTCGCTCGCCACCGTGCTCGGCCTGGTCGCGCCGGCCCTGCTGGCGGCCGTGCTCGCGGCGCTGGCCTTCGCCGCGGCCCTCGCGGCGTTCGCGCCCGCCGGCACCCCGGTGCTGCCGCTCGCCGGCCTGGCGACGCTGGCCTTGCCGGTGGTCTCGTCGCTGCAGTTCTACGCCGGCTATCCGCTGCGCGTGGTCACCGCCGAGGCCAGCCGCTGGCTGCTCGGCCTGGCCGGCTTCGACGCCTCGCGCGAAGGCAGCGCGATGCTCGTCGACGGCCGCCTGGTGATCGTCGACGCGCCGTGCTCGGGCGTGCAGATGGTCTGGATGGCCTGGTTCTGCGCCTGCACCGTCGCCTGCTGGCGAGGCCTGCCGGACCGGGTCTTCGCCCGGCGGCTGGCCTTCGTCGGCGCGATCGTTCTCGCCGGCAACATCGTCCGCAATGCCCTGCTCGTCGGCCTCGAGGCGCGCGGCAGCGCCGCCTCGGCGTGGCAGCACGAAGCGATCGGCATGGCCGTGCTCGGCATCGTCTGCGCTGCGGTCGCGGTCCTGGTGGCGAGCGCGCGCAAGCCCGCGCCACGGCAGTCCATCGTCTTTCGGCCGCAAAGCGTCGTCCTTCGAGGACCTCTGCTTGCGGCGCTGGCGTCATTGCTCGCCGTCTGCGCCCTGACGCCGCTGGCCTGGCCGCGAGGCGGGGTGACGGAGCCCCCGGCAGCAACGCCGACCGAGTGGCCGCGCGAGTGGAACGGCCGGTCGCTGCGGCCGCTCGCGCTCGGCAAGGTCGAAGCGCGCTTCGCGGCGCAATTCCCGGGTCGGATCGAGCGCCTGACCGACGAGGAAAGCGTGCTCGTCTGGCGCGAGGTGCGCACGCCGACGCGAATGCTGCACCCTGCCACCGACTGCTATCGCGGCCTCGGCTATCGCGTCGTCGATGCCCGGCTTGAGCGCGACCCGCAGGCCCGGCTCTGGCGCTGCTTCGTCGCCGAGCGCGACGGCCGCCGGGTGCGGGTCTGCGAGCGCATCGAGGATGCCCGCGGCCTCGCCTTCACCGACGCCTCGTCGTGGTTCTGGGCAGCGCAGCTCGGTCGCTCGACCGGGCCCTGGCAGGCGATCACCGTGGCGACGCCGCTCGGGAGCCGGACATGAGCCCGCCGGATTTCGCGTCGATCGACGATCGACAGGCACCGCCGCGGCGGTCGCTCGCGACCCGTTTCGTTCGTGCCGTCGCGCTGGTGCTCGCGGCACTGCTCGGGATCGCACTCGCCGCTGGCGCGGTGCTGCTCGCGACCGCGCTCTACGCGCTCCGCGCCGCGCCCGGCGACTGGTCGGTGCGCACCGCCATCGGACCGTTCGGTGTGTCGCTGAGCGTGCCGGCGCTGGTGCGGGTGGCGACCCATCCGCTCGGCATCCGCCTGCTCGACGGGCGGAGCGTGGCCACCCCGCATGGCACGTTCCATGCCCGCGCCGGCGCGACGCCGACATCGCTGACCGTGCGCTGCGCGCCCTGCCTGATCGACTCGCCCGCCGTCGCGGCGCGGCCGGTGCGCATCGAGGAAGTCGAAGCGAGCATCGAGCACGGCGAATCGAACCACCTGCGCGGCACGCTGCGCGCCGGCCGTGTCCACGCCACCTGGCGCGGGCGGCTGGGCGTTCAGGGTGTCGACCTCGAGCTCAAGCTCGCCGACGTGCCGCCGGCCGACCTGGTCGCGCTGCTCGGCCCGGCGGTGCCGGAGGCCGCGCACGCCCGGGTCGAAGGCCGTGCCGGCGCCGTCGTGCGCCTGTCCCTGCCGTCGCGGCGCTACGCGATCGAGCCGCATCTCGACGGCCTGACGGTCGAGGGCCTCGGCACCGAGGCCTTGATCTCGGCCAGCCCGTTGCCGACCTGCGCTCGCTCGCCGCGCGGCCGGCACGCGGCGGCGCCGTTCGGTGCCTGGCTGCCGAAGGCGGTGATCGCCGCCGAAGACCAGCGCTTCCATGAGCACACCGGCTACGACCTCGCGGAGATGGCGGCGGCCTGGTCGAGCGAGCTGCCCGAGGGCAGCGAGCGGCGCCGCGGGGCGAGCACGCTGTCGCAGCAGCTCGCCAAGATGCTCTACGTCGGCGACGAGCGCAGCGCCGCGCGCAAGGTGCGCGAGCTGCTGTATGCGGTCGAGCTCGACCGCACCCTCGGCAAGGCGCGGGTGCTGCAGCTCTATCTCTCGATCGCGCCCTGGGGCGACGGCCAGTGCGGCGCCGAGGCCGCGGCGCTGCACTACTTCGGCAAGCGCGCCGCTGCGCTCGACGCCGCCGAAGCCGTCTGGCTGGCGAGCCTGCTGCGCAATCCCGAGGCGGAGCTCGAGCGCGCCGCGCACGCCTTCGATACCACCCGTCTCGTGGCCATCGCCGGCGCGCTCCGGCCGGTGCCGCGCTGGCGCCGCGAGGACTTGCAGCTCGAGCTCGGCGCCTGGCATCCGCCGCCGGTGGTGACCGCACGGCGCGGGCCGCGCGCTGTGGCTTCGTAGGGGAATTGAGGGCGGCGGTACGATCCCCCGGCCCATCGAAAGGACGCCATGAACAACAACGCCCTCGCTCCCCTTCGTCGTCTCGCCCTCGCGGCGCTGGCGTTCGCCGCGACCCTCGGCCTCGGCGGCTGCGGCTACAACGACTTCCAGCGCCTGGACGAAGGCGTCAAGGCGGCCTGGTCGGAGGTGCTGAACCAGTACCAGCGCCGCGCCGACCTGATTCCGAACCTGGTGTCCACCGTCAAGGGCGAAGCCAATTTCGAGCAGGAGACGCTGACCAAGGTGGTCGAGGCCCGGGCCAAGGCAACCTCGATCCAGGCGACGCCGGAGCTGATCAACGATCCCGAGGCCTTCGACAAGTTCCAGAAGGCGCAGGGCGAGCTGAGCGGCGCGCTGTCGCGCCTGCTGGTCGTGGCCGAGCAGTACCCGAACCTGCGTGCCAACCAGGCGTTCCAGGACCTGCGCGTCGCCCTCGAGGGCACCGAGAACCGGATCACCGTGGCGCGCAATCGCTATGTGCAGACGGTGGCCGACTACAACGTCAAGGCGCGGAGCTTCCCGACCAACCTCACGGCGATGATGTTCGGCTACAAGGTCAAGCCCAACTTCACGGTCCAGAACGAAGCCCAGATCTCGGTGCCGCCGAGCGTCAACTTCGACAAGGCCGCCTCGGCGCCGCGCTGATCGTCGCCTTCGTCTTCCCACCGGGTCCGGCGATGCGCTCGTTCGTCGCTGCCGTCCTGCTCGGCATCGTCGCCACCCTGGCGGCGGCGCAGGGCGTGCTGCCGGTGCCGGCGCTCACCGGTCGGGTGATCGACCAGACCGGAACGCTGACGCCGGCGCAGGCCGAGGCGCTCTCGAACAAGCTGGCCGCGATCGAGACCGCGCACGGCTCGCAGCTCGCGATCCTCATCGTTCCCACGACCGCGCCGGAGGACGTCGCCTCCTTCGCCCAGCGCGTCGGCGAGCAGTGGAAGATCGGCCGCAAGGACGTGGGCGACGGCCTGATCCTGGTGGTCGCGAAGAACGACCGCACGGTGCAGATCCAGGTCGCCAAGGCCTTGCAGGGCGCGGTGCCCGACATCGCCGCCGGCCGGATCATCAGCCAGCAGATCGTGCCGGCGTTTCGCGCCGGCGACTTCGCCGGCGGCCTGAACAGCGCCGTCGACCGGCTCGGCGAGCGGATCGCCAGCGAAGGCCTGCCGACTCCGCCGACGGAACGCCAGGGTGGCGCGCGCCGGGACTCGCGGGTCGGCGGCTTCGACTTCCAGTCGATCGCGATCTTCCTCTTCATCTTCGTGCCGATCGTCGGCGGCATCCTCAGCCGCATGATGGGCAGGAAGCTCGGCGCGCTCGCCACCGGCGCCGCGGTCGGCGGCCTGGGCTGGCTGCTGACCGCGAGTCTCCTCGTCGGCCTCGGCGCCGCCGTGGTGGCGCTCTTCATGGTCGGCATCACGGGCGCCGGCGGGGCGCGCCGTGGCGGCGGACCGATCATCTGGGGCGGTGGCGGCGGATTCGGCGGCGGCGGGGGTGGCTTCGGCGGTGGCGGTGGCGGCGGCGGCTTCAGCTCCGGCGGCGGCGGCAATTTCGACGGCGGCGGCGCCTCCGGGCGGTGGTGATGGCGCACTGGCTGACGCGGCTCTTTCGCCATCGCCTGCTCGACGAAGGCGATGCCACGCGTGCGCTCGGGCCCGACGCGCTGGCGCAGATCGAGCGGCGCATCGCCGCCAGCGAGGCACGGCACAGCGGCGAGATCCGGGTCTGCGTCGAAGCCGGCCTGCCCTTCAGCTACCTTCGACGCAACGCCAATGCACGCGAGCGGGCCATCGCCCTGTTCGGCAAGCTCCGGGTCTGGGACACGGCGGCCAACAACGGCGTCCTGATCTACCTGCTGCTCGCCGAGCGGGCGATCGAGATCGTCGCCGATCGCGGCCTGCTCCCGCATGCCGATGCCGCCACCTGGGAACGGATCATGGCGACGATGCAGGCGGCGTTCCAGGAAGGGCGCTTTGCCGCCGGCATCGAGCAGGCGATCGATGCGGTCGACGCCTTGTTGGTGCAGCATTTCCCGCTTGCCGAAGGCGCGGTCAACCCGAACGAGCTGCCCGACGCGCCGGTGCTGCGCTGAAAGCAGCGCCGGCCCCTCCCGGGGCCGACGCATCGCCCGGCCGGCCTCTCCCGAGGCCGGCGCTTCACGCCGGGATCAGCGGACCTTGCCCGCCTTCCAGGCGTTCAGCAGGGTCTCGTAGGCGATGGTCTCGCCCTTGGGCTTCTCGTTGTCCAGCTTCTTCCACGGCGCGCCCTTGTCGCTCAGCCACTTGCTCGCATCGCTCTTGGGATTGAGCTTGGGCGCGCAGTGCGCCATGCCGGCGCGCTCGAGCCGCGACATCACCTGGTCCATCTCGTCGGCCAGCGTGTCCATCGCCGCCTGCGGCGTCTTCTCGCCGGTGACCGCGACCGCGACGTTCTTCCACCAGAGCTGGGCCAGCTTCGGATAGTCGGGTACGTTGGTGCCGGTCGGCGTCCAGGCGACGCGTGCCGGGCTGCGATAGAACTCGACCAGGCCACCGAGCTTGGGCGCCATGTCGGTCATCGCCTGCGAGCGGATGTCCGATTCGCGGATCGGCGTCAGGCCGACGATGGTCTTCTTCAGCGAGGTCGTCTTCGCCGTCACGAACTGCGCGTACAGCCAAGCGGCCGCGGTCTTGTTCGGATCGTGGTTGGCGAAGAAGGTCCACGAGCCCACGTCCTGGTAGCCGTTCTGCATGCCCTGCTTCCAGTACGGGCCGTTCGGTCCGGGCGCCATCCGCCATTTCGGCGTGCCGTCGGCGTTGACCACCGGCAGGCCCGGCTTGGTCATGTCGGCGGTGAAGGCGGTGTACCAGAAGATCTGCTGCGCGATCTGGCCCTGCGCCGGCACCGGCCCGGCCTCGCCGAAGGTCATGCCGATCGCCTCTTTCGGCGAGTACTTCTTCATCCAGTCGACGTACTTGGTGAGCGCGTAGACCGCGGCGGGCGAGTTGGTGGCGCCGCCGCGCGAGACCGAGGCGCCTACCGGGTTGCAGCCGTCGGGCGTGGTGCGGATGCCCCACTCGTCGACCGGCCGGCCGTTGGGGATGCCGATGTCGGCGGTGCCGGCCATCGACAGCCATGCGTCGGTGAAGCGCCAGCCGAGCGACGGGTCCTTCTTGCCGTAGTCCATGTGGCCGTAGATCGGCTTGCCGTCGATCGTCTTCACGTCGTTGGTGAAGAACTCGGCGATGTCCTCGTAGGCGCTCCAGTTGAGCGGCACG
>DATCGH010000132.1:0-3705 GCA_036509055.1 Caldimonas sp. | reverse complement strand
ATGAGCACGGCAACGCTGTTCATGAAGCCCGCCAGCACGGGTTGCGGCACGTACTTCGCGACCACGCCCAGCCGCAGCCAGCCGAACAGCATCTGCAGCGCGCCCATCAGCACCACGCAGCAGGAGATCGTTGCCAGCAGGACGGCGAGATGCCCGGGCCGCGACAGCGGCTGCATCGCCGGGTCGGTGCTCAAGGTCGCAACCGCTGCTGCGAACAGCAGCATGGTCGCCGAGCTCAGGCCGGCCGCCGGCATGGCGCTGCGGCCGATCACGGCGACGACGAAGCCGCCCACGAGCGATGCCGCGCCGCCCGCAAGCATGCCGACGGGCGCGGCCGAAGGTCCGAGCGCGACAAACGCCAGCAAGGGCAGCGTGAGCCAGCTGGCCAGCGTGACGATGGAGCCTACGGAGCCCGCCACCACGTCGGCGCGCCACGCCGCAGCATGAGCTTGTGCCGCGACGGGATTGCGACTGCGATGCGATGGCGTCTCGGGCGAGTCGCGGACGGGTTGCGGATCGAGCACGGGCGCCGGAAGCAGAATCAGAAGCAGAAGCGGAAATCGCCGGATGCTCGAGGCCGACCGACGGAAGGCGTCGATGCTAGCGCGTCAGCCGGCGCCGAGGCCCAGAGCGACAGCGTCGAACTTGCGCGAGGTTGCCTGTGGAGCACATCGCCTGGGTACAGACTGGTGCCCAGGGGCGGAGCGAGTGCACTTGCAAAGCCCAACAACAAGGCAGATTGCGCTCTCCTCTCTCAACGTCGGAAGCGTCACCTGGGTGGGCTGAGCCATGGTGGCCTGCATCGCGTCGTCGAATATCAACCCCACCGTAGTGCCTGCGCCAAATTCAGGGCATAGTTCTCGACGACGAGTGGCACCACAACTACGGTCGTGCGGCGCGTTCATCTATCTGGATTGACTGGTTTTCGCGCGCATCGTGACGACTTCCGCCTTACCTCGAATGACTCACTTTCAATCGAACATCAGAAGGTGCGCAATCCGGTAGCAGAAGCGCCCAGTCAAGACGCTGCAAGCACGTCCGCGACCTGGACCCGCGGCATGGCATTGAGCGGTGTCACGGTCTTCCTCAGTTCCTACCTGCTGTTCCTGGTCCAGCCGGTCATCGCCAAGCTGATCCTGCCGCGCTTCGGCGGCAGCGTCGCGGTCTGGGCCACCTGCCTGGTGTTCTTCCAGGCGGCATTGCTGCTCGGTTATGCCTTCGCGCATCACCTAGTGCGCCACGCAGAGAGCCGGCCTTTGAAGGCTCTCCACCTCGCACTGCTGGTGGGCAGCCTGGCGCTGCTGCCGATCGTGCCGGTGGTGGCGTGGCCGGAGGCGCAGGGACGCAGCCCGCAGTTGCAGATCCTGGGGCTGCTGATCCTGAGCATCGGTTTGCCGTTCACGCTGCTGGCCATGACCGGTCCGTTGCTGCAGGCCTGGCAGACGGGGATCAGCCGCAACCCCTACCGGCTGTTCGCGGTGTCCAACCTGGCCTCGCTGGTCGCGCTGCTGGCTTATCCGTGGGCGATCGAGCCCTGGTTGACCACCAGCATGCAGGGGATGGCGTGGTCCGTGGGCTATGCGTGTTATGCGCTGGCATTGTGCGCAGTCAGTCTGCTGCGGCGCCCGACGCCGGCAGCAGCGAGCTCGACTGCGGGCGAACCGGCACCAGGTTGGCCGCGCACGCTGAGCTGGTTCGCGCTGGCAGCACTGGGCAGCTATGCGCTGGTGGCACTGACCAACCACCTGACGCAGAACATCCCCTCTTTCCCGATGATGTGGGTGCTGCCACTGGTGATCTACCTGCTGAGCTTCACGCTCTGTTTTGATGGCGACCGCTGGTACCCGCCGCGTGTCTTTCGCGCCGCGACGCTGCTGGCGCTGCTGGCCATGTGCGCGCTGCTGTGGCAGGAAAGGCGTGTGCCGAACATCGGCTGGCACATCGGCGTGTTCCTGACCGGGCTGTTCGCCGTGTGCATGTATTGCCACGGCGAGCTGGCGCGCAGCCGGCCGCATCCGTCGCGGCTGACGCACTTCTATCTGGCAGTGTCCGCAGGCGGCGTGGTCGGCGGCGCACTGGTAGCCTTCGGTGCGCCGGCGCTGTTGCACGGCTACTTCGAGGTCGAGATCGGGTTTGTGCTGCTGGCTGCCGCGCTGCTGTGGCGCTCATGGCGGCTGGGTCTAGCCTGGACCGGTGCGGCGCTGCTGGTTCTGGCGGCCGCATCCGCGACCGGCGTATGGCGCGTGCAGAAGGCGATGGCTGACGTCATCGAGATCGACCGCAATTTCTACGGCGTGGTACGGGTGCGCGAGTTCGGCGCCGGTCAGCCTGGCCAGCGCGAGCGCGAGCTGATCCATGGCCGCGTCATGCACGGCCATCAGTTCATGGACGGCGAGCGGCGGCGCCAGCCCACTGGCTACTACAGCGTTCGCTCCGGCGTCGGCCGGTTGTTTCACGCGTTGGCCGACCGGCCGATCGAAGTGGGCGCGATCGGCCTGGGGGTCGGCACGATTGCCGCCTATGGCAAGCCCGGCGACCGCTACCTCTTCTACGAGATCGACGATGCGATGGTCGCCGCCGCACGTCGGCATTTCAGCTTCGTCGAGGATTCGCCCGCGACCGTCGAAGTGGCGCTGGGTGATGGCCGGCTGCTCCTGCAGAACGAATCCAGGCGGCGCTACGACGTGATGGTGATCGACGCGTTCAACGGCGACTCGATCCCGGTGCATCTCCTCACGCGCGAGGCAGTGACGCTTTACCGCGACCGGCTCAAGCCGGGCGGCGTGATCGCTCTGCACATCAGCAACAGCCACCTCGATCTGCGGCTTGTGGTCGCCCGCATCGCCGCGGATCTGGGCCTACAGATGGCATGGATCAGCGATGGCGGCATCCAAGACGACGAGAGCGTCGCTGTCTCGGACTGGATCCTGCTCGAGACGGATCGCAACGTACTCGATCTGCCGCCGATCCGCGAAGCCACCACGCCCCTGCCCCCGCTTGCCGGCGGGCGCACCTGGACCGACGATTACAGCAACGTGCCTCAGGTGATGACCTTCGGCCGCAGGCTGGATTGACAGCCGCGCCCAAGCCGCCGAGCCAGACCCGCGCCCTCCGCGATGCTCCCCCCGAGCCCTTGGGGCCTCGACGAGCAGCGTTGCGGTCCCCTTGACGATCGGGGACGACGGAAAGCAATGGGATGGACGCCCCCACCCGTAACGGCATCGAGTGCCAAAGTGGAAGTGTCTGCAACCACTTGAACCGGAAGGGGCGTCCGCCATGAAGATTACGACTGTTGGCATCGACTTGGCAAAGAACTTGTTCCAGGTGCACGCGGTAGATGAGCGCGGCCGAGCGGTGCTGCGCAAGCAGCTTCGACGTGATCAGATGGCCAGGTTCTTCGCGAACCTGCCGCCGTGTCTGATCGGGATGGAGGCGTGCGCCAGCGCCCATTACTGGGCCCGCACGCTACAGAAGTTCGGTCACACGGTGCGTCTGATGGCACCGCAGTTTGTCAAACCCTACGTGAAGACCAACAAGAACGACGTCGCCGACGCCGAGGCGATCTGCGAAGCGGTGAGTCGACCGAACATGCGCTTCGTGCCGATCAAGAGCGTCGAGCAGCAGGCGGTGCTGTCGCTGCATCGGGTGCGACAGGGCTTCGTGAGGGCTCGTACGGCGCAAGGCAACCAGATTCGTGGCTTGCTG
>DATCGH010000131.1:0-4635 GCA_036509055.1 Caldimonas sp. | reverse complement strand
GACGGCCTCGTCGGGATCGGGGTACCAGCGGTCCGGATAGTCGAGGATGCCGATGCCGGCGTAGCAGTTCGCGGCGATGTAGACCAGGCCGCGGATCTGCTGGGCGCGCCGCGACGGATCGCTCGCCACCAGGCCGCTCTGCGGATGCGCGAGGCCAAGATGGAGAAGGATGGCCGCGACTTCGCTGAGGACGCTGCCGTCGTCGAGGACCAGGGTCGGAATCTGCGCCAGCGGATTGACTCTTCTCAGCTCCTCGAGACCGGGCGACTCCTGCCACGATGCGGCATCGACCTTGCGGTAGTCGAGGCCGGCGATGTCGAGCGCGACTTCGGCAGCGGCCGAGCCGGAGCCTTGGGTGCCATAGAGGACGGGCATCGGTTTGCTCCTTGGCGAAAGGAAGAGCCGGCTACTTGACGCGGTCGCCGTACTCGATGGCCACCAGCCGGCCCTCGACGAAGCGCAGCGTCGTCATGAACTGGCCGTAGCCCGGGTTGTAGATCCACTCGTCGACGTTCTCGCAGGGCACGATCTGCCCGGGGCGCGCCCCGGACGCGGGCCGCGCGCCCTGCGCCGGCAGCGGCCGGCAGAACGCATCCCTGACCACCGGCTCGCCGCACTTCAGGAGCACGGTGGCGCGGGCGTCGCCGACATTGACGAGGTCGTTGCGGCACTTGAAGGTCTGCGCCGCCGCGGCCAGCGGCCACGACCCGAGGATCGCGAACGCGACCATGGCGGAAACGGCCAGCCTCATGCCTCCCTCTCTGGCAACGGTCGTGCCTTCAGGGAATCAGGATGCTCGAGCCGATCGTCTTGCGCGCCTCGAGATCCCGATGCGCCTTGGCCGCGTCGGCGAGCGCATAGCGCTGGGCGATGTGGATCTTCACCTGCCCGCTCTCGACCACCGCGAACAGGTCGGCGGCCATCGCCTGCGTCGATTCGAGCGTCGCCGTGTGGGTGACGAGCGTCGGCCGGGTCAGGTGCAGCGACCCCTTCTGCGCGAGCAGGCCGACCGGCATCGGCGCCGGCGCGCCCGAGGCCGCCCCGAAGCAGACCATCAGGCCGAACGGTCGCAGGCAGTCGAGCGACTTGTCGAAGGTGTCCTTGCCGATCGAGTCGTACACCACCTTCACGCCCTTGCCGCCGGTGATCTCCTTGACCCGCGCGGCGAAGTCCTCGGTGCGGTAGTTGATGGCGAAAGCGGCGCCGTTGTCGCGCGCCAGGGCGCACTTCTCGTCGCTGCCTGCGGTTCCGATCAGCTTCAGGCCGAGCGCCCGGGCCCACTGGCAGGCGATCAGGCCGACGCCGCCGGCGGCGGCATGGAAGACGATGAAGTCGCCCGGCACGAGGTCTTCCTGCGGCCGGGTGCGCTTGAACAGGTACTGGGTCGTCATCCCCTTGAGCATCATCGCCGCGCCGGTCTCGAACGAGATCGCGTCGGGCAGCCGCACCACGTGCCGCGCCGCCATGACGCGCGCCAGCGCATAGGAGCCCGGGGCCCCGCCGCAGTAGACCGCGCGGTCGCCCGCCTTCAGGTGCGTGACTTCGGCGCCCACCGCCTCGATCACACCGGCGGCCTCGTTGCCGAGCGAAAGCGGCAGGGGCAGCGGATAGACACCGGAGCGCTGGTAGACGTCGAGGAAGTTGAGGCCGACGGCATGGTGGCGGATCCGCACCTCCTTCGGGCCGGGTTCGCCGACCGGCAGCTCGACGAGCTTCATCTCCTCGGGGCCGCCGGCCTTGTCGACACGGATGGTGGGGCTCATGGTGGTGCTTGTCGTCATGGCGTTCTCGCAGGAAAGGAGGTCGGGTGCGCTATCGTGCCAGAGAGCTGCCGATGAAACGACTGACCCGCGCTCCGAACCTGGCCCTCGCCACCCTGTGGGCCGACCTGCTCAGCAACGCCGGCGTCGCCGCCACGGTGCAGCGGATGTACGCCAGCAGCATCGCCGGCGAGCTGCCGCCGGACCAGGCGCTGCCGGAGGTCTGGATCACCGACGACGACGAGCTCGAGCGCGCCCGCGGCCTGCTCGATGCCCTCCGCCATCCGGCCCACCGGCACTGGGCCTGCCGCGGCTGCGGCGAGATCGTCGACGGCCCGTTCGACCAGTGCTGGAACTGCGGCGCCGACATGCCGGCGCCCTGACTTCCCGGACGCTTCAATAGGTGCCCGGATAGGCGCCGCCATCGGCGAGCACGTTCTGGCCGGTGATGTAGGCGGCGTGCACGCTGCACAGAAAGGCGCAGATCGCGCCGAACTCCGTCGGTGTTCCGTAGCGCCGGGCCGGGATGCCGCGCTGCCGGGCCTCGGCAACCTGTTCCAGCGTCTTGCCCTCGCGCGCCGCCGTGGCCGCCGAGACGGTGCGGATGCGGTCGGTGTCGAAGACGCCGGGCAGCAGCCCGTTGATGGTGACGCCGCGGGCGGCCAGGCCGGTTCGCGCGAGGCCGGCGACGAAGCCGGTGAGCCCGCTGCGCGCCCCGTTCGACAGGCCGAGCACGTCGATCGGTGCTTTCACCGAGCTCGAGGTGATGTTGACGACCCGGCCGAAGCCGCGCTCGGCCATCTTGTCGACGGTCGCCTTCATCAGCTCGATCGGCGTCAGCATGTTGGCGTCGATCGCCTTGATCCAGGCCTCGCGATCCCATTGCCGGAAGTCGCCCGGCGGCGGGCCGCCGGCGTTGTTGACGAGGATGTCGACCTGCGGGCAGGCCGCGAGCGCCGCCGCCCGGCCGGCCTCGGTGGTGATGTCGCCGGCGACCACGCGCACCTCGCCGCGGCCGAGCGCACGCAGCTCGGCGGCCGTGGCCTCGAGCGCCTCGGCGCCGCGGGCGGTGACGACGACGTTGACGCCCTCGGCGACGAGCGCCGCGGCGCAGCCCTTGCCCAGCCCCTTGCTCGAGGCGCAGACCAGCGCCCACTTGCCTTCGATACCCAGGTTCATTTCTCGATCACCTCCACTTGGTCAACAGCCAGATGCCGGACAGCACCAGCACCGTCCCGGCAAGTATCCACGCGGTGAAGGGTTCGCTGAGGATGACCACGCCCATCAGGATGGTCGAGAGCGGGCCGATCATGCCGGTCTGCGCCGTGACGCTGGCGCCGACGCGCTCGATCGCCATCATCACCATCAGCACCGGGGCGAAGGTGCAGACCGTCGCGTTCAGCACCGAGAGCCAGATCACCTCCGGGGCGACCGCCAGCGCCGAGAGCGGCCGCAGCAGCAGGAACTGGACGATGCAGCACAGGCAGGCGATGCTGGTCGCCAGGCCGGTCAGGCGCAAGGCGCCGAGGCGCCCGACCTCCTCGCCGCTGAGGACCAGGTAGAAGGCGTAGACCAGGGCGCTGCCGAACACCAGGCCGGCGCCGAGCGCGGTGTCGCCGCCCTGGAACGAGACCTCGTGGCCGAACACCAACAGCACGCCGCAGTAGCTCACTGCGAGGGCGATCAGCTGGCGCGGCGTGACGCGGCGCCCGAGGAAGAGCACGCCGATCGCCAGCACCAGGGTCGGATTGAGGTACAGGATCAGCCGCTCGAGGCTGGCGGTGATGTACTGCAGGCCGGCGAAGTCGAGGAAGCTGGCCAGGTAGTAGCCGGAAAAGCCGAGGCCCGAGACCACCAGCCAGTCGCGCCGCGTCAGCGCCGGCTTGCCGCGCCCCGCCCACCAGGCGAGCAACGCGAACAGCGGCAGCGCGAACAGCATCCGGTACATGATGAGCGTGACCGCGTCGACGCCGTAGCGGTAGGCGAGCTTGACGATGATCGCCTTGCCGGAGAAGGCGATCGAGCCCGCCATCGCCAGGGCCAGTCCCGGCCAGAGCGTGACCGGCCGGGCGACAGGGACGGCGGCATCGGCAGCGCCGCCCTCGGCGGCCACGGCCTCGGTGCGCATCGGCGCCGCTCAGTAGCCCGCGGCCTGGCCGTCGCGCCGCGGGTCGCTGGCGGCGACGTAGCCCTCGACGGCAGGATCGCCGAGCCGCCAGATGAACTGGCCGGCGCCGAAGTCCTGGTAGCTGTCGTCGATGACGGTCGCCTCGTGGCCGCGCTCGAGCAGGCCCTGCACCGTCGCTGCCGGCATCGCCGCTTCGACGTTGATCTCCAGGCCCTGGTTGAAGCGCCAGCGCGGCGCGTCGCAGGCCGCCTGCGGCTGCTGGCCATGGGCGAGCATGCGCACCAGCGTCTGCAGGTGGCCCTGCGGCTGCATGTTGCCGCCCATCACGCCGAAGCTCATCTGCGCCTGGCCGTCGCGCGTGAGGAAGGCGGGAATGATGGTGTGGAACGGACGCTTTCCGGGCGCGACGACGTTCGGGCTCTTCGGGTCGAGCGAGAAACCATGACCGCGGTTCTGCATCGAGACGCCCCAGCCGGGAACGACCACGCCCGAGCCGAAGCCCATGTAGTTGCTCTGGATGAAGCTCACCATCATGCCCTGCTCGTCGGCCGTGGTCAGGTAGATGGTGCCGCCGTGCGGCGCATGGCCGTGCGAGAAGACCTGCGCCCGCTTCGGGTCGATCAGCCTGGCCCGCTCGGCGAGATAGCCGTCGTCGAGCATCTGTTCGAGGGTGAGCTGCATGCCCCCTCCGCGTAGGTCGCCGACGTGCTCGTAGGCGTCGGCGAAGCCGAGCTTCATCGCCTCGAT
>DATCGH010000130.1:0-6214 GCA_036509055.1 Caldimonas sp. | reverse complement strand
CCGCGACGCAGACGCTGATCGATCACGTCGACGAGCTGACCGCGCTCGACAGCGCCATCGGCGACGGCGACCACGGCCTCAACATGAAGCGCGGCGCGCTGGCGATCCAGGCGCGGCTCAGGGACGGCAAGGACGCGGGCTTGCTCAACGAGACGCTGAAGGGCGCGGGCGCCACCTGCATGAGCACGATCGGCGGCTCGTCGGGGCCGGTGTTCGGCACCTTGCTGATGACCCTGTCCCGCGAGCTGCCCTCCGACCCCGGGCCGCAGGACCTCGCCGCCGCCCTGGCCGCGGGCATCGCCGCGCTCACCCGCCTGGGCAAGGCCGAGGTCGGGCAGAAGACCCTGCTCGACGTGCTCGACCCGGTGCAGCGCCTGCTCGCCGCCAGCGACCCGGGATCACCCGACCTCGAAGCGCGGGTGCGGCAATGCGCGTTCGACAGCGCCGCCGCGACCGCGGCGATGGACGCGATCCGCGGCCGCGCTTCCTTTCTCGGCGATCGCGCCCTCGGCCACGTCGACCCCGGCTCGCGCTCGATGGCGCTGATCATCGCCGCGATCTGCGACGGACTCTCTGAAGCGAGGACCACCCCATGAAGAAGCTGATCAACCACGTCGACGACGTCCTGGCGGAATCGCTCGACGGCTTCGCCGCGGCGCATGCCGGCATCGTCAGCCTCGGCGCGGAGCGCAAGTTCGTGCAGCGGCGATCGCTCAAGCCCGGCAAGGTGGCGCTGATCTCCGGCGGCGGCTCCGGCCACGAGCCGCTGCACGCCGGCTTCGTCGGCCACGGCATGCTCGACGCCGCCTGCCCGGGCCAGGTGTTCACGTCGCCCACGCCCGACCAGATGCTCGCCGCCGCAGAGGCCGTGGACGGCGGCGCCGGCACGCTCTTCATCGTCAAGAACTACTCCGGCGACATGATGAATTTCCAGATGGCCGCGGAGATGCTGACCAGCGACAACGCCACGGTCATCGTCAACGACGACGTCGCGGTCGAGAACTCGACCTACACCACCGGGCGGCGCGGCGTCGCCGGCACGCTGGTGGTGGAGAAGGTCGTCGGCGCCGCCGCCGAGCGCGGCGATGGCCTGGCCGCGCTCAAGGCGCTGGGCGACAGCGTCAACAAGGCGACCGCGTCGATGGGTGTGGCGCTGACCTCCTGCACCGTGCCCGCCGCCGGCAAGGCCACCTTCCAGATCGGCGCCGACGAGATGGAGATGGGCGTCGGCATCCACGGCGAGCCCGGAAGGCGCAGGGTCCGGCTCGGCACGGCCGACGAGATCGCCGGCGAGCTGGTCGGCTCGATCCTCAAGGACCTTTCGATGGCGCGCGGCCAGGAGGTGCTGCTGTTCGTCAACGGCTTCGGCGGCACGCCGACGCTCGAGCTCTACCTCATGGTCACCGCGGCCCTCAAGGTCCTGCAGGGCTCGGGCATCAAGGCCGTGCGCTTCCTGACCGGCTCGTACGTCACCTCGCTGGAGATGGCCGGATGCTCGGTCTCGGTCACCGCGGTCGATGCGCCGATGCTCGCGCTCTGGGATGCGCCGGTGCATACCGCAGCGCTGCGCTGGGGCGTCTGAGCGATTCCACCCTCCGGAAGTGCGTCGTTCGATGCGATGATCGACGCAAATGCTTCGGGAGGTTCCTCATGCTGGCTCGCACGTTCATCGGCGCGGCTGCGCTCGCCGCCGTGTCCCTTGCGGTGCCTGACGCCCGCGCCGCCGATCCGGTGCCGCTGGGCAAGGCCGAAGTGCAGCAGCTCGTGACCGGCAAGGTCCTGACCGTGCAGTTCGTCGATCCGCTGCGCCTCACGCTCGCGAAGGACGGCAAGGTGGAAGCCTTCGGCACCGCCAGCGCGATCCGCGCCATCGGCACCTGGAACGTCGACGATCAGGGCCGGCTTTGCATGCAGTCGCCGAACCCGGTGCTCGCCGGCTGCCGCTCGGTCCTGCGCGGCGACCGCGGCCTCGGCATGACGAAGACCGACGGAACGGGCTTTTTCCTCGTCAGCGAGATCAAATAGAGACGGCCGGCCGTCGCGCCCCGGTTGAAAAGCACCGGCCGGCGCCCAGCTGAAGAGATCGTCCGCTCTGGCGCTCGAACGCGCCCGGTCCCTTGATCCTCCTGCTGCTCTCGCTCGTGGCCGCGCTGTCGGTGGCCTGGTTCTGGCGTGAACCGCTGCTCGGTGAGTGGCGCCGGCAGCGCATCCGTCGCCGGCCGTTTCCGGCCGAATGGCGGCAGATCCTGCGCCGACGCGTGCCGTTCTTTCGAACGCTGCCGGCCGACCTGCAGCTGCAGTTGAAGAAGCGGATCCAGGTCTTCCTCGCGGAAAAACCCTTCATCGGCTGCGCCGGCCTGGCGGTGACCGACGAGATGCGGGTGACGATCGCCGCCCAGGCCTGCCTGCTGGTCCTCAATCGCCGCGGCGAGTGCTTCCCCAACCTGCGTCAGATCCTCGTGTACCCCGGTCCCTTTGCGGTCGACAAGGTGCATGCCGACGGCTCCGGCGTGCTGCAGGAGCAGCGGCTGGCGCTCGCGGGCGAATCCTGGACGCTGGGCCAGGTGGTGCTGTCGTGGGAAGACACCCTCGCCGGTGCCGAGACGACGGACGACGGCCACAACGTCGTGATCCACGAGTTCGCCCACCAGCTCGACCAGGAACACGGCCGGGCCAACGGCGCGCCGCCAATGGCCGGCCAGGCGCGCCGGGCTCGCTGGTCACGGGTGCTGAGCGGCGAGTTCGAAGCCTTGCAGCAGTGCGTGCGCGACGGTCGACATATGCTCTTCAGTTCATATGGGGCCGGCGATCCGGCCGAATTCTTTGCCGTGGTCTCGGAAGTTTTCTTCGAGCAACCCGGCCCGCTGGCCGAGGGACACGGCGAGCTCTACCAGGTGCTGAGCGAGTTCTATCGGGTCGATCCGTTGAGCTGGTAGAGGCCGCTTTCGCGGTGCGATGCGCATCGACGAAAAAGTCGATGCGCGGGTATGCTTGGCGATCGCTTCTGCAACGCGATCCCATCGCCCATGCCGCCGTCGTTGTCCTCGCACCTTGCCGACGATCTCGCACCCCGCGAGGCAGCGACGCCGCTGCGCTGGCCACCGCTGCCGGCCTTCGTGCCGGCGCTCCTGGTGTTCGCGGGCTACTACGGCGGCGCCTGCCTCGGCCTGGCCCTGACGACGGTCATGAGCCCGGCCTCGGTGCTGTGGGTACCGGGAGCAGTGCTGTTTGGGGCCCTGCTGGTCGTATCGCCGCAGCGCTGGGGGCCGTTCATCGCCGCTGCCATCGCCGCGCACTTCGCGGCCGCCTGGCAGAGCGGCGTGCCGGAGGCGATCATCATCGGCTGCCTGGTCAGCAACCTGGCGCAAGGCGTGGTCGGCAGCCTCGTCGTGCGGCGCCTCGTCGCCGGCCAGCCCTTTTCGATCGGCTCCCTGCGCTGCGTCATCGCCCTGATCGCCGGGGCCGTGGTCGCCGCGGTCTTCTCCTCGCTGCTCAACAGCGCCTTCGTCACCGCCGTCGAATGGAAAAGCGCCGGCCAGACCTGGGCCGGCTGGCCGGCGCGCATGTTCGCGAACACGCTGGCGTCGCTGACGGTCGTGCCGCTGCTGGCCGCCTGGTCGGCCGAGCGGGCGCCGTGGCGCTCGTGGGACCTGCCGCGGCGGCTCGAGGCGGCGCTGCTGGCGCTGGTGCTCGCCGGCCTTGCCTACGGGGTCGTCGACCCGAGCGCGCTACCCCAGGTGCCGCCGACGCTCCTCTACCTGCCGTTTCCTCTCCTCCTGTGGTCGGCGATGCGCCTCGGTCCCGTGCCGACGACGGCCTCGCTCGCTTTCGTCTCGCTGCTGGCCGTGTGGGGCGCGGCGCACGGCCTGCGTCCCTTCGCGCAAGGCATCGCCGCGCAAGGCCCTCTCACCCTGCACCTGTTCCTCGCCTGCACCGCGCTCTCGGTGCTGATCCTCGGCGCGGTGTTCGCCGAGCGACAGGAGGCGATGCTCGACCTCGGCCGGTCGCAGCGGCGCTTTGCACGGGCGTTCCATGCGAACCCGAGCGCCGTCTCGATGATCGCCAGCGACGGGCGCGTGATCGACGTCAACGAGCGCTGGTGCCGATTGTTCGGTCACCCCCCCGAGCGTGCTCGCGGCGCGACCATCGAGTCGCTCGGCCTCGATGTCGATCCCGCCGACGCGGCGTCGATCCGCTCCCGCCTGGGCGGAGCCGCGGTCGAGGAACACCGCGAGATGCGCGTGCGCGACGCCACCGGCCGCATCCGCGACGTCGTGATGGCGATGACCCCGACCCGGATCGACGGCGAGTTGTGCAGCATCGTCAGCTTCGTCGACATCGGCGATCGCGTCGAGGCCGAGAAGGCGCTGCGCGCCAGCGATCAGCGCTTCCGCTTCGTGCTCGAGGCGACGCGCGACGTCGTCTACGACCGCGATCTCGCCACCGGCTCGACCTGGGTGAGCCGCAACGGCCTGGCCCAGTTCGGCTACGCGCCGGGCGTCAGCGACGGCGTCGACCTGCGCCCCCTGGTCCACGCGGACGACTGGGCGCGTGTCACCACCCGGTTCACGGCCGCCGTTCGCGCCGGCTCTGCCACCTGCGAGACCGACTACCGCCTGCGCCGGGCCGACGGCAGCTATGCCCACGTGCACGAGCAGGCCTTCGTCGTGTCCGACGGCGACGGCCGGGCGCGGCGCGTCATCGGCGTCGTCACCGACATCACCGAGCAGCACCAGCGCGAGGAGCTGGCGCGGCGGCTGTCGCAGGCGTCGCGCCTGACGGCGATGGGCGAGCTCGCGGCCTCGATCGCGCACGAGATCAACCAGCCGGTGTCGGCCATACTCACCAATGTCGACGCCGCCGAGATGCTGCTCCAGGAGCCGGCGCCGCCGCTGGACGAGTTGCGCGATGTCCTGGCCGACATCCGCAGCGACGACCTGCGCGTGACCGACATCATCCGCCACGTCCGCGCGCTCGCGACCAAGCGCGTCATGCACTTCGAGGTCTTCGACGTGAACACGCTGATCGGCTCGGTGCTGCGCCTGGCGATGCCGGTGGCGCAGCGGCGGGGCGTCCGCGTCGAGACCGCGCTCGCGGCGCTGCCGCCGGTGCACGGCGACCGCATTCACATCCAGCAGGTCGTCCTCAACCTTCTCCTCAACGGCCTCGACGCCCTCGATGAGGTGCCGGAGGCCGAGCGACGACTGCGCATCGCGACCACCCACGACGGGCTCGATCGGGTCGAGATCGTTGTCGCCGATTCGGGGCGCGGCGTCGACCCGTCGCGCCGCGAGGCGATCTTCGAGTCGTTCCACACGACCAAGAAGGAGGGCATGGGCCTCGGCCTGTCGATCGCCCGTTCGGTCGTCCAGCACCACGGCGGCAGCATCCGCGTCGAGGACAACGCCGGCGGCGGCGCGCTGTTCCGGGTGACGCTGCGCGTTCGCCCCGACGAGAGCCGATAGACCGGCCCCATGGACGAAGCGCAGGCAATCGTCCACGTCGTCGAGGACGACGATTCGGTGCGCACGGCGGTCGTCCGGCTCCTGCGCACCGCCGGCTTCAAGGCCCAGCCCTATGCCTCGGCCGCCGAGTTCCTGCTCGTCGCCGGCGACAACGCGGGCGGCTGCATGGTCCTCGACGTCGGCCTGCCCGGAATGAGCGGCATCGAGCTGCACGCCGCCCTGGCGAAGCGGCGCGACTGTTCGGTCGTCTTCCTCACCGGTCGGGGCGACGTGCAGATGAGCGTGCGGGCGATGAAGGACGGCGCCGTCGACTTCCTCGACAAGCCGGTCAAGCGCGAACTCCTCCTCGACGCGGTGGCCCGCGCGGTCGAGCGGGACGTCGCCAACCGCGAGCGCCGCGGGCATGTGGCCGAGCTGCGCGAACGGTACGCGCAGCTCACCGAGCGCGAGCGGCAGGTGTTCCGGCTGGTCGCCGAAGGTCGCCTCAACAAGCAGATCGCCGACGTCGTTGGTGCCTCGCTGCGAACTGTCAAGTCGCACCGCGCGCGGGTGATGGAGAAGATGCACGCGACCACCGCCGCCGACCTCGTGCGCGCCGCCGACGAGCTGAGCCGCCTCGGCTTGCATTGAGGTGCAGGCCGGCCTGCGCTTCGGTGCAGGCAGGCCCTCCCCAAGGTCCGATTCCCCCGAAGCGTCCGCCGGCCGATGATTGGCCGGCGGACGCATTGCGCACTTGCCGGTAGTGCCGG
>DATCGH010000129.1:0-2770 GCA_036509055.1 Caldimonas sp. | reverse complement strand
TGCGGCGAGAAGAAGATCGCCGGCGCCGTGCTCATTCCCTCGGGGTTCGCCGAGACCGGCAACCATGAGGGGCAGGACGAGCTGGTGGAGATCGGCCGCAAGTACAACATCCGCCTGATGGGGCCGAACATCTACGGCTTCTACTACACGCCGGCCAACCTCTGCGCCACGTTCTGCACCGCCTACGACGTGAAGGGCTCGGCGGCGCTGTCGTCGCAGTCGGGCGGCATCGGCATGGCGATCATCGGCTTCTCGCGCTCGGCGAAGATGGGCGTCTCGGCGATCGTCGGCCTCGGAAACAAGTCCGACATCGACGAGGACGACCTGCTGCTGTTCTTCGAGCAGGACCCGAACACCAAGGTGATCGCGCAGCACTGCGAGGACCTGAAGGACGGCCGCGCCTTCGCCGAGGTGGCCAAGCGCGTCTCGAAGAAGAAGCCGGTGATCATGCTCAAGGCCGGCCGCACCTCGGCGGGCGCCGCAGCGGCCAGCTCGCACACCGGTGCGCTGGCCGGCAACGACAAGGTCTACGACGACGTGCTTCGCCAGTCGGGCGTGATCCGCGCCAAGAGCCTGCGCGACCTGCTCGACTTCGCACGCGGCGTGCCGATCCTGCCCACGCCCAAGGGCGAGAACGTGGTCATCATCACCGGCGCCGGCGGCTCCGGCGTGCTGTTGTCGGACGCCTGCGTCGACAACGGCCTGAAGCTGCTCAAGCCCATGCCCGCGGACCTGGACGCTGCGTTCCGCAAGTTCATCCCGCCTTTCGGCGCGGCCGGCAACCCGGTGGACATCACCGGCGGGGAGCCTCCCATCACCTACATGAACACCGTGCGCCTGGGCCTGGAAGACGAGCGCATCCATGCGCTCATCCTTGGCTATTGGCACACGATCGTGACGCCGCCCATGGTGTTCGCGAGGAACATGGTCCAGGTGGTCGAAGAGATGCGTGGCAAGGGCATCGTCAAGCCGATCGTGGCGTCGCTGGCCGGCGACGTGGAAGTCGAGGAAGCGGCGCAGTACCTCTACGAGAACGGCATTCCGGCCTATGCCTACTCGACCGAGATTCCGGTCGCGGTGCTCGGCGCGAAGTACCAATGGGCGCGTGGAGCGGGGCTGCTCTGAGCCTTCTTCGCCCCGTCATTCCGATCGCGCCGGAGGCGTCGACGCGGCAGCGCAAGCGCGCGGCGCCGAAAGGTCGCCGCGTCGATCCCGAGGCGCTGGCGCAGGTCCAGGCGCTGCTCGGCGCCGAGTCGCGCCAGCGCGACCTGCTGATCGAGCATCTGCACAAGATCCAGGATCGCTTCGGTCACCTCTCCTCGGCGCATCTCGCCGCTTTGGCGGAGGAGATGCGCCTGCCACAGGCCGAGGTCTACGAGGTCGCCAGCTTCTATCACCACTTCGACATCGTCAAGGAAGGCGAGGCTGCACCCGCGTCGCTCACCGTTCGCATCTGCGACAGCCTGTCCTGCGAGATCGCCGGCGCCGGCGATCTGCTGGCCCGGCTGCCGAAGCTTCTCGGGCCCGGGGTTCGCGTCGTCCCGGCGCCCTGCATCGGCCGCTGCGAACAGGCACCGGCCGCGGTCGTCGGCCAGAACCCGATCCCGCACGCCAGCTGCGAAAGCGTCGTCGCGGCGGTCGACGCCGGGGCGACACGCGATCCCGGCGAGGCCTTCATCGACTACGCGAGCTATCGCCGCGAGGGCGGCTACGCGCTCCTGAAGGCCTGCCTCGCCGGCGAGCGCGATGTCGAGTCGGTGATCGCGACGCTCGAAGACTCGGGCCTGCGCGGCCTCGGCGGCGCGGGCTTCCCGACCGGGCGGAAGTGGCGCATCGTCCGCGCCGAGCCCGGGCCGCGGCTGATGGCCATCAACATCGACGAAGGCGAGCCGGGCACATTCAAGGACCGCGTTCTCCTCGAGACCGATCCGCACCGCTTTCTCGAGGGCATGCTGATCGCGGCCTGGGCGGTCGGCATCGAGCGCATCTACGTCTACCTGCGCGACGAGTACCACGGCTGTCGCGAAACCCTGGCTGCGGAGATCGCCGCCCTGAAGGCCGATCCGCCGGGATCGTCCCTTCCCGAGATCTTCCTGCGCCGCGGCGCGGGGGCGTACATCTGCGGCGAAGAGTCGGCGATGATCGAATCGATCGAAGGCAAGCGGGGCCTGCCGCGCCTTCGCCCGCCCTACGTCGCCCAGGTCGGGCTGTTCGGCCGGCCGACACTCGAACACAATTTCGAGACGCTGTACTGGGTTCGTCAGCTGCTCGAGCGGGGCGGCGGCTGGTTCGCCTCGCACGGGCGCCACGACCGGAAGGGGCTGCGCTCGTTCTCGGTGTCGGGGCGGGTCAGGCTGCCGGGGGTCAAGCTGGCGCCGGCAGGGATCACGATCCAGGAGCTGATCGACGAATACTGCGGCGGCATGAAGGAAGGGCACCGCTTCTACGCCTACCTGCCGGGCGGCGCGTCGGGCGGCATCCTGCCGGCGACGATGAACGACATCCCGCTCGACTTCGACACGCTGCAGCCCTACGGCTGCTTCATCGGGTCGGCCGCGGTCATCGTTCTCTCCGACCAGGACAGCGCCGCCGGCGCGGCGCGCAACCTGATGCGCTTCTTCGAGTACGAGTCGTGCGGCCAGTGCACGCCGTGCCGCAGCGGCACGGCCAAGGCGTCGGTCCTGCTCGCCGAGCCGGCATGGAACGTGGAACTGCTTCAAGACCTTTCGGTCGTGATGCGCGACGCGTCGATCTGCGGCCTCGGCCAGGC
>DATCGH010000128.1:0-4046 GCA_036509055.1 Caldimonas sp. | reverse complement strand
TGGGACGACATGCGCAAATGCATACCCCTGCGCCGCGGCCTCGCTCGCGCCGGGTTCACCGGCGGCTGGCTCGACCAGGACGCGTGATGTCCGGGGCGGGCGCCCCGGCGGCTGGCCGCGGGCGTCGCAAGGCGATCCGCCGGATCGGCTGGGGTTCGGCGGCGCTGGCCGGCTCGCTTGCCGGCTGCGGCCGAAGCCGGAGCGACCCCGAGGGTCCGCTCGATTTCTGGGCCATGGGACGCGAGGCCGAGGTGGTGGTCGAGTTGCTGGCGGAGTTCCGCCAGCGCCATCCCAGCGTCCAGGTCCGGGTCCAGCAGCTGCCCTGGTCGGCGGCGCACGAGAAGCTCCTGACCGCCTTCGCCGGCGACGCCTTGCCCGACCTCTGCCAGCTCGGCAACACCTGGCTGCCCGAGTTCAGCGCCCTCGGTGCGCTGGAGCCGCTCGACGAGCAGGTGGCCACCGCAGGCATCCCGCGCGACGACTACTTCGCGGGCATCCTCGACACCAATGTCATGCCGGCGGCCGATGGCACCCCCCGGCTGCTCGGCGTGCCGTGGTACGTCGACACGCGCCTGCTCTTCTATCGCAGCGACCTGCTGCGCGCCGCCGGCCATGCGCGGCCGCCCGAGAACTGGGACGAATGGCGCGCGGCCATGCGGGACATCCGGCGGCTCGGGAACGGCCGCACTTACGGCGCGCTGCTGCCCCTCAACGAGCCGCATCCGCTGTTCGCGCTGTCGCTGCAGCAAGGACCGGTGCTCGGCGATGGCGACAGCCGTGGCGCCTTCTCGCAGCCGCCGTTCCGGCGCGCGCTCGACTTCTACGCCGGCCTGTTCCGCGACGACCTGGCGCCGCGGATGGCGGCGACGCAGGTGGCCAACGTGTGGGACGAATTCGCGCGCGGCCTGTTCGCCTTCTACGTCACGGGTCCCTGGAACATCGGCGAGTTCCGGCGCCGCCTCCCCGCCGAGCGGCAGGGCGACTGGGCCACCGCACCCCTGCCGGGACCGGACGGGCCGGGCGTCTCGACGGCCGGCGGATCGAGCCTCGTCATCTTCAAGGGCTCGCGGCGCAAGGAAGCCGCCTGGAAGCTGATTCGCTTCCTGAGCGAGCCCGAGACCATGCAGCGCTTCCATGCCCTGACGGGCGACCTGCCGCCCCGGCGCAGCGCCTGGCGGGCGCCGGCGCTCGCCAACGACCCGCCCTCGCAGGCCTTCGCCCGGCAACTCGAGCGCGTGCGCGCCGCGCCCAAGATCCCCGAGTGGGAGCGTATCTTCCAGGAGATGCAGCTCACCGCCGAACGCGTCGTCCAGGGCCGGCAGGGCCCGGACGCCGCCTGCCGCGAGCTCGACGCCCGGGTCGATGCGCTGCTCGAGAAGCGCCGCTGGCTGCGCGGCAGGCGGGCATGACGAAGCAGGGTGCGGTGGCCTGGATCCTGGCGGGGCCGGCGCTGCTGGTGATCGCCGTCTTCTTCGCCATCCCGGTCGCGGCCGGCCTGGCGCTCAGCCTCACCGACTTCGACATCTACGCCCTGGCCGACCTCTCGACCCTGCGCTTCGTCGGTCTGCGCAACTACGCCCAGCTTCTGCAGACGCCGCTCTTCTGGCAGGCGCTGGCCAACACGCTGTACTTCGTGGTCGTCGGCGTGCCGGCATCGATCGGTCTGTCGCTCGCCGCCGCCTTGCTGCTCGACTCGCGCTTCGCGCGCTGGCAGCCCTTCTTTCGCACCGTCCTGTTCGCGCCCGTGGTCACGACGGTCGTGGCCGTGGCCGTCATCTGGCGCTACCTGCTGCACACGCGCTATGGCCTCGTCAACCAGGGCCTGGAGGCGATCGGCCTGGCGCCGATCGACTGGCTCGGCGACCCGCACTGGTCGATGCCGGCGATCATCGCCTTCGCCGCCTGGAAGAACTTCGGCTACAACATGATCATCCTGTTCGCCGCGCTGCAGGCCGTGCCGCGCGATCTCTACGAGGCGGCGCGGATGGACGGCGCCGGCGCCCTGCGGCGCTTCACCGACGTGACGTTGCCGATCCTCGTGCCGACCCTGGTTCTCGTCGGCATCCTCACCGTCTCGGGCTACTTCCAGTTGTTCGCCGAGCCCTACGTGATGACGCAGGGCGGGCCGCTGCGCAGCACCTACAGCATGCTCTACCTCATGTACGAGGAGGGCTTTCGCTGGTGGAACCTCGGCAACGCCTCGGCGGTGGCGTTCCTTCTCTTCGTCGTGATCTTCTGCGCCAGCGGGCTGATGCTGCGCTTTGATCGCGACGCGCCGGGGCGGCGGTGAATCCACGGCTCGCCATCTGGATCGTCAACGGCCTGCTGGCCGCGCTCGCCGCCTCGACCCTCTTTCCCCTGCTCTGGATGCTCTCGGTCTCGTTCATGGCGCCGGGCGCTTCGATCTCGCTGCCGACGCCGATCCTGCCGCTGTCGCCGACGCTGGAGAACTACCGCATCCTGTTCGGCGGCGTCGGCATGGGCCGCTACCTGCTCAACAGCCTGCTGATCGCGACCTTCGCCACGGTCATCTCCGTGACCTTCAACCTCATGGCCGGCTACGCCTTCGCCAAGCTGCGCTTTCGCGGCCGCGATGCGATCTTTCGCCTGCTCCTCGGCGCCCTGGTGATTCCGGGCCAGGTGGCGATGCTGCCGCTCTTCCTGATGCTCAAGCCCCTGGGCCTGATCAACACCTACGGCGGCGCGATCGTGCCGGCGATGGCGAGCGTCTTCGGCATCTTTCTCGTGCGCCAGTTCGCCCGCGGCATTCCCGACGAGCTGCTCGAGGCGGCGCGGATCGACGGCGCCGGCGAGCTGCGCGTCTTCACGACCGTGGTCGTGCCGCTGCTGAGGCCCGTGGTGGCGACGCTCGCGGTCTTCAGCTTCCTCGCCGCCTGGAACGACTTCATGTGGCCGCTCATCGTCCTCACCGACGATGCCCTGCACACGCTGCCCGTCGCCCTGGCCGGCCTTTCGCGCGAGCACGTGCAGGACAACGAGCTGATGATGGCCGGCTCGGTGATCACGGTGCTGCCGGTGCTGCTGCTCTTTCTCGCCCTGCAGCGCCAGTACATGGAAGGCCTGCTCGCGGGCAGCGTCAAGGGATGAGGGCACTGCTGCCGACGCTTGCAACGGTGATGGCAATGGCGATGGCATCCGGTGCCCAGGCCCAGGACCAGCTGCTCGACGACTTCGCCGATCCCGCCGCCTGGACCCTCTCGGCCAGCGACGACGTCAAGGCCGCGCTCCGTCCGGCCGCGGGACCGAACGGCAGCGCCCTGTGCATCGACTTCGACTTCGGCAAGGTCACCGGCTACGTGAGCGCCCGACGGTCCTTGCCGATCGACTTTCCGCCGCGCTTCGAGTTCATGCTGAACCTGCGCGGCGATGCGCCGCCGAACGCGCTGCAGTTCAAGCTCGTCGATGGGAGCGGCGACAACGTGTGGTGGGCGAACCGGCCCGACTATCGGTTTCCGCGCGATTGGCAGGCGCTCCGGTTTCGCCAGAAAGACATCGCCTTCGCCTGGGGCCCCACGGCCGACCGCGAGCTTCGACGCACCGCCTCGGCCGAGCTGGTGATCGCCTCCGGCATCGGTGCCGGCAAGGGCAGCGTCTGCTTCGACCGCCTCGTGCTCCGGCGGCTGCCGGACACACCCTCGCCCGACGAGGCGCGCCAGTTCGACAGCGTGACGCTGCGCTGGCCGGCCGGCGTGGGCCCGTCGCGCTACGACCTGCAGTTTTCCGACGACGGCTCGACCTGGCGGACCGTGCGCCACGTGGAGCGCGCTCGCGGCGACGTCCAGCATCACCACTTCCCCGATGCGCAGGCGCGTGCGGTGCGCGTCATGGGCGCCCCGCCGCCGGCTGCGATCGAGCTCGGCGAGGCCGCGGATGCGAACGCGTTCTTCACCGCCATCGCCCGGCAGTCGGGCCGGGGCAAGTACCCGCGCGCCTACATCGGCGAGCAGTCGTACTGGACCGTCTTCGGCATCGACGGCGGACGCGTGGCCTCGCTGCTGAGCGAGGACGGCGCGGTCGAACCGGTG